>JAKSAU010000839.1 GCA_022361535.1 Desulfobacterales bacterium | reverse complement strand
TTTTGTCCGGATCAGAGCCTGTGTATTTTTCATTCAAGGCATACCGGGCGTTTGAAGCAATATTTAGGAAAATCTGGCGGATCTGGTGGACCACGGCTTTGACCGCCGGAAGGGTTGCCGGAATATCCATTTCAATAATAATATGCTCTTTTCTGAGCATGGCGCCGGTCAGATCCAGCACATCGTCAATCACTTCCTTTAGGATAACAGGCTCCTTTTTTTCAGTTCCTGCACGGGCAAAGGAAAGCAGTTTGCTGACAATAATGGCAATTCGCTCACCTTCCTTAATAATACGGGACGGCAGCTGTGCATGCGGTGTGTCATTGTTGCCGGTGTCTTCAATGATTTGGGCGTAGTTAATGATGCCGTTTATGGGGTTATTGATTTCATGGGCGATACCGGCAGCAAGTTCACCCAAAGCTGCCAATTGTGCATTGCGCAGCACCTCGGCACGAAGCCGTTTTTTTTCGGTCAGGTTTCTGCAGACCACCACTACACGGCTTACATTTCCTTGTTCGGTGCGTTGAACTACTGAGCAGGTACACCAGTAATCCTGGAATTTGCCCTTGGTAATCATCTTAAGTTCAGTGTCGTTTTCAATGCCTGTGTCAAAACAGGCCTTTATAATACAATCGTCCGGCGGTGCATCCTGCTGGTAAAGAATTTCATAGTATGGGCTTTCTTCGGCCAGGTCACCAAACAGGGTCCTGCCTTTGTCATTTATCCAGCGGATTTTGTGGGTATCATCCACCATGAGCATGGCATCGTTAACCGCATTGATAATGCCGGAGATTTTTTCTTCAGACAGTTTTAATGCATTCCTGGCCTTGTCCAGTTCGTAAAGGCGCCTGTTGATGTTGGTAAAAGAGGCTTTGGTAGCTCGGGCCATGGAGTTGAACTGCCGTGACAGCAGCTCGATTTCATCCCCTGTTGCTGTAACCGGGATCTCTTTGAACTTGCCGTTGGCAATCTGCTCGGCCCCTTTGGTCAGGTCACGTACCGGCCGCATAAGCCGTTGGATCAGGTAAAAGACCAAAAGACCGGAAAGTGAACCGCCAGCCCAAAGGATAATAAGAAAAAGCCGGGTATAAAACTGGATCAGATTCTGGATCATGCTCCAGTTCCCCTGGGTAACGATTCCCCATCCGGTACCGGGTACTGGGGCAAATCCGGAGATCACCTTTTCCTGGGGATCGTTTTCAGTGACCATTGCCCCGGTCTCTCCCAAAAGCACTTTTTTTAAAGGCTCGGTACGTTCCATGGTAGTACCGATAAGCGAACTTCTGCGGTGGTAAAGGGCTCGACCATTACCGTCAACAAGGAATGCATAGCTTCGTTGTCCGGATTTGTACTCAAGAACCTTGGTATATGTCCCACCCAGGGTGGAATAGTTAACCGAGGCAAGGCCTGCAATTACGCCTTTAAACTCACCTTCCTGGCCGATAATGGGTACACCGATGACAATGATGCTGCGGGCTGGTGTTTTCCCCGGAATAATATTTGAGAAAAACGGCCGCAGTCTGCTTTGAATGGCATCAAATCCAATATCATCCGGAAAAGAATTGCCGGCAAGGCTTTGCTCCGGATAGGACCATATCGCCTTTCCTTTTGTATCGTAAATAAAAATTCCGTGATCAAATATATGAAGCCAGTTACGAGTAATGGCGATAATGGTACCCATCTCTTTTTTTTCCAGGTTGTCCAAGGGGTCTTTTTCTGCCAGGGTCTGGAGGAGAAACGGATATTTTGAAAGATTTTCCGATAACCTGTTTGCAGCGATTTCCGCCAATACTGTATCCCGTTGGATCACTACCTCAAGCGCCGTATTTTTGATGGTAACCAAAGCAAGAAGGGTGATTACACCCATGACAAACAGAATCGGAAGCAGTGCGCCGAAAATGATCTTGGTATGAATCCGCTTGAAAAAAAGGGCCAATGTTTTAGTTCTCCTCTTTTCCCAAGGCATATGGGCTGGAACTTAAGGCTGCTTTTATTTTTTTTTCAGCATCTTCATTTACCCAGGCTACCCATTGATCCGGATAAGCAATGAGAAAAGATACAGCCATCTGTTCAAATTCTTCAGGCCTGATGTTGTTCCGGGTATGGGAAAAGAGAATATCTGTGAAAACTTTAGTATCCAGGGTCATTTTGGAAAGCATTCGGGCTGCATCCGGTGCTTTGTCCATAAGCTGCCTGTGAGCCAGCTTATGGACGCCGATCTCTTTAAAGGCGCATGCTTTTTCAGGCTGCGGGGCATCAGGATTATTGGCTGCTTCAATAATCTTCTCCCATGTGCGTTCATCATAGGGGGGTTCTTCAAGGGCATACCAGTCCTGCCTTGCGATCAGCGCATTGGGTTCCCAGTAATATCCAAATACCGGTAAAACTCGCATCCTTGCATTTTCATATATGGATTCCAAAGCCTCAGGGGAAGTTGGAGACACAGTATTGTAATACCGGTCCAGACCATATGCGGCAAGTTTTACCCTATTTATATCCCGGCAGCTCCAACCAAAAATACAATTAAAAAAGATACCTTTTGACGGGTCTTCCGGATTTACAAAATCCCGCCAGTGGCGGGTCATGTCAGATACGGTCCTGATGTTCTTTTCCCTTGCGTACCATCGCGGGATGATCCAGTATTGGCGTCCCCCCGTATAAATCGGTCCTAAATCAATGACATCACCTTTTTCAGAAGCAATGTCATACCAGGCCAGATTATTATCCTTCCACATCTCAAGGGTAATATCGATATCTCCACGGGTAAGCCGTTCGTGAACTTCTTTGATCGTACTTTCCACCAGTTGCACCTTATATCCGTACCCTTTTTCAATAATAAATCTGGCAATGGCATTGGTCATTTTTTGAATATCGATCTGGTCATCGTGAAGCCGGATTATGGTTTTATCCGGCCTGAAGGCCGTGAAATGAATGGCAAGGGCAGACACAAGCAGGCAGATTCCGGCTGCTATGACCAATTTTGCGGTGGGGGTCTGGGTTGCTCCCATGTTATTTCCTTATTGCAGTATCTTTTATAAACCTAATATTCGATTTTGCTAAATCGATTGTACTAAAAAAAAACAAGATCCATGCCATGGCAAATCTAAACAGTGCAAAAGAGAAATATCCCAAGTTTTAGTGCAAAAGAGTGGGTTTAGGTGTAAAAGTGTACGATAAGTGTAAAGCGATTGTCAAATGTGTAACGAATAAAAGTGTAAACTGTTACACTTTTTGAGATGGGCTGAGCCGGGGAGATGGGCCTCCCCGGCTTATATTTTCCCTTGGGCTGGTTTCTATTAGATGGGCTTTTTATTCCCAAAGGAAAAAGTTGTTTATTTTTTAAGTTCGGCAGTGATAGCAGGTACGATCTCAAAAAGGTCGTCAACGATACAATAATCCGATACCCTGAAAATCAATGCATCCGGATCATTGTTGATACCTACAATTACATTGGATGTGGACATTCCGGCCACATGCTGCATGGCACCTGAGATGCCGCAAGCAATATATAGTTTGGGCGATACCACCTTACCGGTTTGGCCTACCTGATCGGCCTGTGGCCGCCAGCCTAAGTCCACAGCGTTTCTGGAGGCGCCAACAGCACCGCCCAGAATATCTGCAAGTTCCTCAAGAGTAGAGAAATCATCACCTTCCATACCCCTGCCGCCTGAAACAATATAATCAGCTTCAGTTAGTTCGGCTTTGGCAGATACTTCTATTTTTTCTTCGATCAGAGTGACATTTACCTCACCAAGATCTACAGAAACAGATTCAACTGCCCCTGCACCGGATGCTTCTGCAACTTCAAATACATTGGGCCTAATGGAGGCCATTTGAATGTCACCTTCTATATCTACTGTGGCAATGACTTTTCCACCGTACATGGTTCTTGTAGCAACCAGGCGACCGTCTTCTATGGCAAACCCTGAGCATTCTACGGCAAGGCCTGCATCCATGCGTGCAGCAACACCGGCAGACAATTCTCTGCCCTGGCGGGTGGCGCCAAAGATTACGATACCGGGTTTTTTGTCTTCGATAATAGCGGTGACAACATTTTCATATTCACAGGGACGATAGGTTTTAAGACCTGCATCTTCAGCCAAAAGGATGGTGTCTGCCCCGTATGCGGCAAGTTCCTTTGCCTGGGCTTCAACGCTTTCTCCAAGGACTACGGCTGTGAGGGAAGATCCCAGTTCATTGGCCATTCTTCTGCCTTCGCTTACCGCCTCCAAGGATATTTTACGGAACGCATCGTTCCAGATTTCAGTGACAATCATTACATCTTGTGCCATGGTTTTCTCTCCTTAATCCTTAAATGACGTTGGCTTCTTCTTTGAGCAGTCTGACCAGTTCTTTGGCCTTTTCGGCAGCGTTAGATCCTTCGATCCGTTTTCCTTCGGCCCGTTCCGCCGGGAATTCAAGGGATCTGATTTTAACTTTGGCACCGGCAGCACCCAGTTCTTCTGGATCAAAACCGATATCTTCAAGTTCCCTTTCATCCACTTTTTTCTTTTTGGCCTTCATAATGGCCCTGAAAGCAGGATAGCGTGGCTCATTCAACCCTTTGTTTGCCGTGATAATGGCAGGAAGGGCAGCTTTCACTGTGGCAGTACCACCGTCAATGGCCTGCTCGCAGATAATTTCGCTGCCTTCTATTTTTTGGCTGGTGACAAGATTAATCATGGGAATGTTGCGCATTTTTGCAACAAAGGCCGGAACCTGGTAGTTGTCGTCATCAACACCGCGGTTACCTGCTATGATCAGGTCGTGCGGTGTGTCTTCAAGTACTTTGGCAATGACTTTGGAGGTGGTATAGGCATCCACTGCGCCGAATTGTTCTTCATCATATTCGTCATTGATGTGGATGGCATTGTCCACGCCCATGGCATAGGCCACACGGATGGCTTCGGACACTCTGTCCGGGCCAACGGTGACGGCACTAACGGTGACATCGTCCCCGGCTTCTTTGATAAGCAGGGCTTCTTCAAGGGCAAATTCATCATACGGGTTGATGGCCCATTTGAGATCCTCTGTATCCAGGCAGTCCTTGGACTCTGCAATTTCTACGGGTGCTTCAGTATCCGGCACCTGTTTCATGAGTACGATAATATCCATATCTCTTTCCTTGTTCGTTTGTCTAAATGGTAGAGTGCTGCCCCGGCAATTGAGCATCCCCGGCCGGGGCAGCATTTATACTTTTATTCGTCTTAATACCAATTATAATTTGGTACGTTCGTTCTTCGGATCATAGGGAGAGGACAGGTGAAGTTTGGCTGCTCTGAGTTCGCCTTCCACCATGATTTCGTATTTACCGGCTTCCATCCATTCTTTGGTAACGCCGTCTGCATTTTTCAGGTAGCCCATACCAACGGCTGCGCCTACCTCAAATCCATATGCGCCGGAAGTCAGGATGCTGTGGTACTCGCCATCCCTGTAAATGGGCTCATTGCCGTAAAGCATGATGTTTTCATCTTCCAGGGTAAACATGGCAATCTTGCGGACCAGAGGTTTCTGCTTGGCAACAGACAAGGCTTCTTTACCGATAAAGTCATCTTTAGCCAGTTTGACACCAAATCCCAAACCCGCTTCATAAGGATTGTCATCTGGTGTGATGTCAGATTCCCAGTGGCGGTATCCGGTTTCAAGGCGCAGGGAGTTGACCGCCTGCATACCGACCAGCTTAAGACCATGTTTTTTGCCTTTTTCCATGATAGTGTCAAATGCAGCCAGGGTATGGTTGGTGGGGATGTAAAGCTCCCAGCCAAGCTCACCTACGTAGGACATGCGTACAGCCAGACAGCGGGTGTAGGCCAGATCAATTTCCTGGGCAGTAGAGAAGGGGAATGCCTCGTTGGACAGGTCCGCATCAGTCAGGTCTTTCATCAGGTCTCTTGATTTGGGTCCCATGATGGCCAGCATTGAGTAACCGTGGGTAACATCGATAATAGTGCAGATGGCATCTTTAGGGGTAAGGCGTTTGATGTAATCCAGATCCCGGATGGGAGTACCTGCTGCGGTGACAATGAAGAACGTTTCATCATCTACCTTGGTGACAGTGATATCTGTTTCAAATCCGCCCCGTTCGTTAACAACTGGTGTATAAGATACAGAGCCTGCAGGGCCGCCGATATCATTGGTGCAGATGTTCTGCAGCACAGCTTCTGCATCGCGTCCCTGGACCATGAATTTACCCATGGAGGTCAAATCGTACATACCTACACCGTGGCGGACTGCCAAGTGTTCTTCTTTCTGGTATGGCAGCCAGTTGGGGCTTCTCCAGTCATATTTATGGACCGCTTCTTCACCTTCGTTTACAAAGAAGTCAGCGCGTTCCCAGCCTGCGATCATGGAGAATGCGGCACCATTTGCCTTAAGTCTGTCATGGATGGCGGAACAGATGACAGGACGAGCTGTTTCGCGCTGGCGGTTGGGGTAGTGGTGCTCATAAAGGATACCTACAGATTCAACCACACGGTCGTGCAGGTATTTGGAGTTTCTCTGCCAGGGGAACCAGCGCCTTACATCAACAGGCCAGAGTTGCTCTTCTGGATAACCCTGAGATACCCACTGGGCAAGGGCACGGCCAACACCGGCAGAACCTGCGATACCAACGGAGTTCATGCCGCAGCCGACAAAAAAGTTTTTCACGTGGGGAACTTCACCGATCATGAATGCATTATCCGGGGTGAAGGATTCAGCAGAGATCTGCAAGTGGCGGATCTGTGCTTCTTCAAGGGCAGGGAACCTGTCCCAGCCGCATTCCATAAAGGGTTCTAAAAGATCCCAGTCTTCTGCAAGTTCGGTAAATTTCCAGTTCTCAGGGATGCCTTTCATCCCCCAAGGTTTGGCAACTTTTTCAAAACCGCCCAGCAGGATACCGCCCGATTCTTCTTTAAAATAGGTTTCCCCGTCAAAGTCACGGACTGTCGGGAAGTGTTTTTTCAAGCCTTCAATGGGAACGGTGATGGCATGGAGATGTTCAGCAGCATGGAGCGGCAGGCTGACATTGACTTTCTTGCCGATATCTCTGGACCACATGCCGGCACAGTTGATGAGAATTTCACATTTGATCTCGCCGTTTTCAGTATTAACGCCTGTCACTTCACCGTCTTTGGTGAGGATATCCAGCACTTTACAGTTCTCAATGATATTGGCACCGCCGTTACGGGCGCCTTTGGCTAAGGCTTGGGTCGCGCCAATGGGATCAACCTGACCATCATTGGGCAGGTAGAAGGCCGCTTTCAGACCCTTTGAGCTCATACCCGGAACCATGTCTTCAGCTTCTTTGAGGCTGATTTCATGCATATCAATGCCAAAGGCTTTGGCCATGGCAGAGCCGCGCAGCCACTCAAGCCGCCGGTCCTCTGACTGGCAGACCCCAATGGCACCGGTTCTTACAAAGCCTGTATTAACACCAGTTTCTTCACCGAGAACAGCATACAATTCAGTGGCGTATTTAGCCAGGTTTGTCATTTCCTGGTTCTGGCGAAGCTGGGCAAGAAGACCTGCTGCAGCAAAGGTGGTACCGGAACCCAGTTCTTTTCTTTCAAGAAGAACAATGTCTTTGAATCCGACTTTTGTCAGATGATAGGCAGTAGAACAACCGACAATACCGCCGCCGATGATGACGATCTGTGCCTGTGTGGGAAATGGGGTGCTCATGGATCTCTCCTTTTTAGTTAATTATATAGTTATGTCATTTTTGTGTTTGAGATAGATGGATAGCAACTGGCATGCCAGAAGTATGAGGATGATGTTGTGAATGGTGTTTTACTCTTTGTAATCAATGGGTTATTTTTGGATGTGTTCATGTTGGAGCCGCCGGGTTGTTTTGATGATTCAAGTGATTCTATTCATTGATGCATCACTTTTTAGGAAATGATGCAAATTTGAATCAGTTTGGCATGATTTGCGCATACTATTCCGGTAGAGTGTATCTAAAGTGGTGTAATCATTTGCTTAGATATCGGCTCGTTAAACTAAGAAACGGCTGACGAATTTTTTGCAAAAATACGTCTGATGCCTTTTTCTTAGTTTAACGAGCCTATGTGCCAAAGTTAGATTCTTTAGCACTGGAATCCAAAGAGGTATGTTAGAGTGAAATTTACCGGAGGCGTTTAAAAGTATGTTTAAGAAAAAACTGGGAATATCCAGCTCCTTGAAGCCGGAAGATTTTGAATTGATCTTTGAAGGTATCATGACCCATTCAAAAGACGGTTTGTTTGTTGTTGACAAGGAAGGTGTTGTGGTGATGGTCAATAAGGCCACCGAGGATATGTTCGAGTTTAAAAAAACTGATGTGCTTGGACGCAATGTCCGGGATCTTGTAAAAGAAGGGTTTTACGAGCCTTCGGTTTCTTTGCAGGTCATTGATCAAAAAACCGTTATTTCATTGATTCAGACCACAAGATACCAGAAAAAGGTCCTATCCACGGGCATGCCCATCTTTGATGATGAAGGGGAGGTCAGGTTTGTCCTGGTCAATGACAGGGATATCTCCCATATCAATATGCTGGCTCAAAGCCTTTATCCGGATGAACTGCCTGAAGAAGCGCTTCGTATGGATTTTTCCGATGTGGATCTTGCCTCGACAGAGCTTGAGAAAATGGTGGTGAAAAGTCCGGCCATGATCAAAGTGATTCAGACCGTGATTCAGGCTGCCAAGTTTGATGTGCCCATGATCCTGACCGGTGACTCCGGGGTAGGGAAATCCATGATGGCAAGGCTGATTCACCAATTGTCCAAGCGCAGGAACTATCCGTTTATTGATCTGAACTGTGCGGCCATCACACCCTCTTTAATCGAATCCGAGTTGTTCGGCCATGAAAGCGGGGCGTTTACAGGAGCATCTGCCACAGGTAAAAAAGGATTGTTCGAAACTGCCCATAACGGCACCTTGTTTCTTGATGAGATTGGCGAGATCCCTTTGCCGATCCAGGTAAAGCTTTTAAAATTTCTTGAAACCATGGAATTGATCAGGGTAGGGGGAACCCGCCCTTTAAAAATCAATACACGGGTCATTGTGGCCACGAACCAGAATCTTGAACAGATGGTGGCAGACGGTCGGTTTCGCCAGGACCTTTATTTCAGGCTTAATGTTGTACCCATTACCATTCCGCCCCTGGTAGAACGGCCCCAGGATATTGTTCCTTTAGCCCATTCTTTTTTAGAAAGATTCAACCAGGAGTTTCATACCCAAAAAACGTTTTCACAGGCAGTTTGCCAGGTCTTGTCCCAATATCAGTTTCCGGGAAATGTAAGGGAGCTTGAAAATCTGGTAAGAAGGCTGGTGACCATGACAGAGAACGATAACATTGATCTTGGCGATCTTCCTCCCCTATCAGCGGGAGATGATACGATTGACAAAACAGTTGAAGAAAAAGGTCCTGCATTTACAGACGAGGTGGCTGCTTTTGAATATGACAGGCTTTGCAGGGCTGTTGAACAATACGGCAGCCAACGCAAGGCTGCAAAAGCGCTTGGGATCAGTCAGTCTACGTTATCGCGCAAGCTAAAAAAAGGAAAATAGCCCGGGAATGACGAATCATAAGAAAAATAATTAAAATGCCGGAACAGGCAGGCCACGCCCAGTATAATAATCCTTGATAATCTGTTTGATTCTTCCGTCTTCAATCATCTTTTGAATCTTGGATTCGATGTCAGTGATGTCTTTCATGAGGGATGATTTTTTAGAAATGCCGATATAGACATGTTTTGCACGGCTGAAACGGTAGGAAGCAATATCAACCTTGTTTTGGATGCCCATCTTATGGATGAGATCAATACCTGCCGCCTCGTTAATAATTACCGTGTCCAATCTTCCAAGGAGCATCTTTTTTAAGTTTGCCGTTGCCAGATGGCTGATTTCTTTTCTCAATGCTGCATCATTGTCAAATTTATGAAAATACTTTGTGCCACGCGTGGTCCCTATTTTAAGCCCGTATAAATCCTCATAAGTTGAAATCGTGTATGAGGTTCCCGAAGGCACAAAAAAGATTGTATCTGAACGGCTTTTATAGGGGGGCATAATATAATGAATATAAGATTCTCGCTCAGAGCGCCTCAGCAGGCCGCAGCTTATGTCAACATCTCCGGATTTTTTCATTAAAAGCCGTCTTTTAAATGGTGCGTATACGAATGTGACAGGGAGCCCCAATTCCTGGGCAACAGCGGTTAAAATTTTTTGATCCACTCCGTTTTTATATTCTTGTGCCACTGACGCCACAAAGGTTTGGGAAAGTTGCCCGGCAAAGGCCGGAAAGCAAATAATCCAAAATAATAACAGAATCAGGATATGGCACCGTATCAGTTGCATACGTCTCAACTTTTAGACTCAAGAATGGAAATCATAATTTCAATTAGCAATTCTGTACACGCATGTAAAGCCGGTAATCCAACTGTCGGGCAGAGAAGATATATTAAATCAACTCTTTATTTATAGAATTCAGTTCCTGGAAACCAAAATGTCGATTACTGATACCATTACAAAAGAAATTCAAACGCTGGCTGGTAAAAAATCGTCTATCGTGGTTGCCGTATGTGGTGCAGCAGATCTTGGCAAGTCTTTTCTTTCTGAAAAAATTGTAACCACCCTTAACAGCCAGGATGTGAGTGCCTGTTATTTGTCTCTTGATTCTTTTTTATTGCCAAGGGCAGAACGGATCAAGTTGGATATAAGCGGATATCAACCACAGGTATATGATTTTAACACGATTGAAAATCTCATTATTGAATTTAAAGAACAAAAAAGTATCGCATATTTTCCTTATGATCACTCAAAAGGGGAAAATATAAAAGAAACTGTCTTTTTAAATCCACGTAACGTCCTGATCTTGGATGGCCTTCATTCAATGTATGAAAAACTCCGGAGCCATATATCATTTTCATTGTTTATTTATACGGATGACAATCAATTAGGGCAGATAAGGCGTGAGGTTGATTTGGTAAAAAGAAAGCAGAGCATTGAGTTTTCAAAGAAGCCGGAACCCATTGAGTTTGAAAATATAAGCAGTATGTAGAGCTATATAAAAACCAGGCAAATTGCTATTTAAAGTTAGAGAAAAGATGGGTGTGTGCTCTTGAGGTGAGGTGACTTTAAACCCGGACTGCGTAAAATGCCGTTGTAAAAAATGTGATCACCTATAGTTATGGAGTACTTAGCTTTATTGTATTAAATAATACCATGTGGTATCCTTTATCTATATTTGTTGGACCCTATTCTTAAAGAAGTTCTCCGAGAAAAAGTCAGCTGCTATCTTTACACAACTTCCAGCGGAAAAATCCTTTTTTGATAAGATTTCATTGTTATAGTTGGCGAGACAAGGCGCCAATTTTAGGCAAGAATAAAAATCTATGAAAGGGGGGAGTAATGGTCGCAAAAATCATAATCAAAAGAGAAATTAGTGAAGGGAATGAAGGAGAATTTTTCTCGTTCATGAAAGAATTACGTTCAAACGCCATACTTCAAGACGGCTATATTTCAGGTGAGACCCTGATTAATGCTGATAAGAAAAACATGGTGCTTGTAATAAGCAAATGGAAATCCATTGAAGACTGGGAAAACTGGAAAAATAACTCAAAACGAAATGAAATAGATAAGAAGCTAAGCAAACTGCAGGATAACCCAACAGTTTATGAGCCTTATGTGTTTGGACGATATAAAGCTGCTGATGAATAAAAAATAAGTCCTGTAAAATGTAATGCTTTTATCCTTACCTGTTACCGTTGAATCGTAAGTGAAGAGGCACAGTATGAAAAATATCCTGGTAAAAGATGTGATGATTTCGATCTCTAATTACGTTACGCTAAAAGAGAGTCACACCCTGCTTGATGTATTCCAAATCTTGGAAGAATACAGAACCAGTTCCTCCCACGCACACAGAGATGCTATTGTGGTTGATGAAAACGGCTCCGTCAAAGGTAAAATCACTATGATTGAGATTTTCACAGCCCTTGAACCCAACTACAATAAATTGTTCAAAAGCTATCGGGACGGTACTTTGACTAAAGAATCTGTTCGAAGTTCAGCCAAGAATATAAAGTTGTGGCAGGAGCCTATTCAAACTGTATGTGAAAGGGGTAGAGGCATAATGGTATCTGAGGTCATGCATACGCCTGACAACAATGAGTTCATTCAAGAAGATGATTCGCTTGAAAAAGCATTGCATAAATATGTTATGGGGGCACATCAGCCTTTGATAGTACAAAATAGGGAGCAGGTAACAGGATTTCTTCGTTTCGGCGACTTGTTTGAAGTAATTCGAAAACGGATGCTGACCTGTGAGCTTTAAAAGCTTAAAAGCTTTTTCTTTTGGAGAAATCTGGATCGCATCTGACAAACTGTGCCAGAAAGTTCACACTAAAAATGTAGATTCTGACTATTTTCTATCTTTGAAACAAAAATTAACAGTGCATAATCTTGATTTTAGGGCCATAAGTTCAGAACATGGCCATATACCGGATGTTGTGGTTGGGAATCAGAAGCAAAAGTGACGGATCATACCATTAGTCAACGCCTTGGTATTACTCATTTCGTTCAAGGAAATTACCTGTAGCCTCCCCACAAAATAGTGCCATTGAAAAATAGAGATTTCTGGCATAAGTATTCAAAAAAGGAGAATACCAAGATGAAGAGATCTCGATTTTCAGAACACCAAATCATTCGTATTCTAAAACAAGGCGAAGGTGGAC
>JAKSAU010000732.1 GCA_022361535.1 Desulfobacterales bacterium | reverse complement strand
GCGGGCGGTCTCCAGGGAGAGGATTTTACGAAGATCATCAAGGGGCTGGAAGGAATAGGGATCATTGATGGCAATGAAAAGGTCATCATCAGTCCTCATCGGGATAATTCGATTGCTCTTCAGGAAGCCGATAGCCACCCTCTGGGTAAAATCCGTATCAAAATCGGGGGGAAGAGAGGTCTTTACCTCCAGATCGAAAAGAACACCCTGTGCTTTGAGCAGGTCAGTCTCATCGATTGCCCGCTGCTGCAGGAGAATGCGGCCAAAGTCTTCACCGGTCTCCTCCTGAATTTCGACAGCACGGGCAACCTGTTCCGTATCGAGCCCCAACTGCTCAATGAGGACCAGTATTTCGGCGGTATTTTTCAATCTCTTGCTCCCTGCAGCGATGACCAACGGTGTCCTTTTCTATGACTATCTAACGTTTTTCTCATCGAAAAGATCCTGATTTTTCATCTCAACCAGCTTGAGCGCCTCCAACCGTTCCCGGGCCAGCTGAATTAACGGTATGCCAATGATATTCGGATCTGTTGATTCTGCGGCTTTCATGGCGGTACCGGTGAGAATAACCCGCTGATAGCTCTCCATGGCGGCTTCTCTGTTGCCCTCTGCTTCATAGATAAGGCCCAGGTTGTAGAGGGCGTAGGGGTTGTTTTCATCAATTACCAGTGCTTCGATAAAATATTCCTTTGCCGCCTGGGTTTCCCCCTTTTTCATTTGGGCAAATCCCAACTCTGCCAGACGAATCGCATGGGAAGCATTCACCTCATTGAAGAGATTCTCTTTGATCTGCGGCATCACTTCACCCATTTGCGCCTCCTTGCTGATCGTAACGCTTGAGATGTCTGCCGGGTTCTTGATAATGCGCGGGGTGATGAAAATAAACATATTGGTCTGGGTTTCCAGTTCGGTTTCCGCCCGGAAGAGATACCCCAGAACAGGAATATCGCCCAGTAGCGGCACCTTGGAAATGGCATCGGTGCTGTCCTGCCCGATAATGCCGCCAATGACCACGGTCTGGTTGTTTTTCACGATAACCGTGGTGTCCGCCGTGCGTTTGAAGGTTGTCGGCGTATTATTGGTATTATCCTGAAGCCTGGTGACTTCCGTAGAAATATCGAGCCTGAGGGTTTCCGCCTGACTTATCTGGGGT
>JAKSAU010000274.1 GCA_022361535.1 Desulfobacterales bacterium | reverse complement strand
TAATCAGCAGAAGCAGGACTACAAGTGTAGATTAAAGGTGAGGAGACCTTAAGCAAAAAAAATGTCTTTTTTTGTATCGGACAGATAGTTTTTGTTGACTTACTTTCTCATAGGCATTGTTGGCCTTGGTATTACTTCTTTTCTTTTGGATGTTGGCCGCCCTACAAAATTGACACATAACCACACGACAAGTCACAGTTCTATCTCCTTTTATATATTTCCTTGACAGTATTAATCGTGTTGAATATAAATTCACTAAACATGTTTAATAAACAAACGCATTTAATGGATTTGTATTATGACTCGAAGAGATGACTCAAAGGCGGAAACCCGGGAACTGATCCTGAAGACAGCACGGCTCCTGTTCTGGGAAAAGGGTGCGGGGAAATGCACTATTCGTGAAATCGCTTTGGAAGCGGGCGTATCTCCGGCTTCGATTATTGTTCATTTCAAAAATAAGACGGCCCTGCTTGAAGCCACCTTGCATGAGGAAATTGAAACCAACCTGTCCAAAGCCATTGTCAACCTGCCCAGAGGTCAGGATTTACCAGGAGTGCTCATGCATATCGTATCCAGAATGCTGGCGGTTTATGATAAAAACCGGGATTTATACCGCGTTCTGATACGGGATACTTATTATGAGCCCCTTCACGACAGTCCTTCCATTGCGAGACTGGATGAGGAATACAAACAATTCATCGTGGAAATGATTGAACGGGAAAAAGACAAAGGACATTTCAAGAATGATCTTGATTCAAATCTTGCGGCCTGGTCCATTGTTTACCTCTATCTGGGCGTGCTCAGGAAATTTCTCATCAATCCTGATTTCAGTGCGGCTGATGCCGAATCAACCATTGCGGCAATGCTTCAGCAGTTAATTTCAGGACTTTTATGGCATGGGGAGAAACAATGAAAAGCATCAACAATCAATGTGAAGCCCTCTTCCGTGGTTTCACGGCGTTTATCTATGACAGAAAATACCAGGCCCTCGCTGTCATACTCGCAGTGACGGTGGCCCTTGCGGGCCAACTGGGAAAAATCAGCATCGACACCCGTGATGAAAGCTTCTTTCACGAGGATGACCCGATCCTGGTGGCTTATAATGATTTCAAAGAAAGGTTCGGACAGGATGAAATCTTCATCATTGCCATTGAGCCTGAGCAGGGGCTGGACAAGGACTTTTTCAACACCCTGTACCGACTGCACCATGAACTCAAGGAAACCGTTCCCTACATTGATGACATCACAAGTCTTGTAAACGGAAGGGTCGTCAGGGGGGAAAAAGAGACCCTCTATGTTGAGGATCTTTTCGAGAGTCCGCCGCAGACGGAAGATGAGGTGGACAGGATCAAAAAGCTGATTGATCATTTCCCTTTGTATGAAAATTTCCTTGTGTCAGGTGACCGGTCCATCGTCTCGATCATAATCAAGGCCATTGCCATAAAAGACACTGCGCCCGACAACCTCATGGAAGGGTTTGATCAGGATGAGGCTGCCCCGGATGCAGACCGGTACCTGAGCAACGCCGAAAGCATGGAGATGACCCGAGCGATCCAGGGGGTTATCGGCAAATACCGGAACTTGGGCCATAAATTTTATTTTACGGGAACACCGGCAGTGGTCTCGGCATTGGAGACCGGCATTGAAAAAGATGTGGCCCTAATCATGCCCCTTTCCATGCTGCTCATCGTTTTTTTTCTCACGCTCCTTTACAGAAGAGTGTCAGGGGTCCTTTTTCCCCTGCTCATCGTCGTGCTGTCCTTATTAGGTACCTTCGGGTTTATGGCAGCCGCCGGGTTCCCCATCACCATGGTCAGCCAGATATTGCCGTCCTTTCTGCTGATCGTAGGCATAGCTGACACGGTCCACATCTTGACGATTTTCTATAGAAAATACGAAACCTGTGGTGACAAGAAACAGGCCGTCATCGATGCGGTCGGATTTGCCGGTCTGCCAGTCCTCATGACCAGCATCACAACGGGCTGCGGACTTTTATCCTTTGCCTGGGCAGATATGGCAACCGTGGCGGAACTGGGGGTTGTCGCTCCTGTCGGGGTATTATTTGCCTTTGTCTATTCCATTGTTCTTGTGCCAGTCTTTATCGCCATTTTTCCAATGAAGCAAAAAAAGGCTCCAACCGGCCGCAGCAGCACCTCCACGGATGCAGTCTTTATCTGGATCGCGAAAGTTAGCACGCGGCGTCCTTATAGCGTAGCCCTCATCTCCGGCCTTATCGTGCTGCTGGCATTCTACAGCGCATTATCCGTCCGGTTTTCCCATAACATCTCCACCTGGTTCCCCGAGGATTCAGATATCCGTATCGCTACAAAACGGCTTGATTCGGTGAATGGTGGATCGGTAATGCTAGAGGTTCTGGTGGACACCGGCAGGAAAAACGGCCTTCACGATCCCGACTTTCTCGCCCGCATGGATCAGTCGGTTTTAGCAATCAACCGCTTAGAGGTTTCCGGTATTCAGGCTGGCAAGACCTGGGCCCTTCCCGACGTTCTCAAGGAAACCAACAGGGCCTTGAATGAGGACAGAGACAGTGCCTATGCGGTCCCGGAAAACCAGAAGCTTATTGCCCAGGAACTGATCCTGTTTGAGTCCAGCGGCAGCGATGACCTGGAGGACTTCACCAACAGCAACTATAGTGTCGGGCGGTTCTCGATACTTGCCCCGTTCTCCGATGCCATCCTGTATGCCGGTTACACCAAATCGCTTACGGAATACCTGACCGGCCAGTTTCCCGACGCCTCGGTGGTACTGACCGGAAAGATCCAGCTTTTTTCAAGAATCGTCACCAATGCCCTGAGTACCATGGCCAAAAGCTACAGCTTTGCCCTGGTGATCATCACTCTCTTGATGATCATCATGATCGGGCGTGTCCGGATCGGTCTGATGAGCATGGTGGCCAATGTCGCCCCTTTGATCTGCATCCTCGGGGTGATGGGCGCAAAAGGCATCAACCTCGATCTGAGTACAATGCTTGTGGGCAGCCTGGTATTAGGGATCGTTGTGGATGATACGATTCATTTTCTTCATCATTTCAAACGGGCCTTTGACGGGACACAGGATGTGGAACGTGCAGTCCGGGAAACCCTGATGACCACAGGCCGCGCCCTTTTCATAACAAGCATGGTGCTTTGCGGCGGTTTCTTCATCTATATGTTCGGCTCCCTAGCAAACAATGTCCGGTTCGGGGTAATCAGCGGGACTGCCGTCATCTTTGCCCTGATGGCCGACTTTTTTCTGGTGCCATCCCTTCTGAGCATCGTATACGCACGTAACAAATCATGAGGTCTTCATATGGAAAAAATAAAACGAATCAAAGCCGGTTTTCCCCTGTCAGTGGGCGTGGCGGTTCTGGCGATTATTTTAATCATCCTTCCTTTATCTGTCTTCGCCCAGACACCCACGGCCCTTGAAGTCATGGAGATGGTGGATGAACGTGATGACGGAGACCGATCAATCTCCGATATGAAGATGCTGCTCATCGACCGGAACGGCTCCCGGAGAACCCGGTCACTTAGAGCTTTTGGTATCGATCGGGGTCACGACCGTTACAGCATTATGTTCTTTTTGTCCCCTGGAGATGTAAAGGGAACAGGCTTTATGTCCTACGATTACGACCAGGCCGGTCAAGATGACGATCAATGGCTATTTTTGCCGGCACTCAAAAAGGTAAAGCGGATCGCATCCAGTGACAAAAGCGGCAGTTTCATGGGATCCGACTTCAGCTATGCGGATCTCACCAAAAGGCGTCTCGAGGATTACACCTATTCCTTTTATAAAAAAAGACCGGAAGTGGTGGTTTACGGTAATAAATGCCGGGTCATTGAAAGTCTTCCCAAGACCCGTGATGTTATTAATGAAACAGGCTATCTCAAATCCATACTTTTCATCCGGCAGGACAACCATGTGATTGTGCGGGCCATCCACTACCTGGAGGACAGCTCCGTAAAGTACTATGATATCAAAAGGCTGGCACACATCGACGGCATCTGGACCGCCCTGGAAATCCATATGACCCGGAAAAAAGGAAAGAAAACCGTTCACCGGACCATTCTCACCCAGGAAAACGTTGCCTATAACCGGGAGTCGGTCAATGTGTCGCTGTTCACGACCCGTTACCTTGAAAAAGGCCTTTAGTGCCTTGGCCCTTGCTGCACTCCTTGCTTTTTTCCAGGCAATGGCCTGCGCAGAAATTTCAGAGGGTACTGAAGATCTGCTGACGGGATTTGAAGAAGAGGAGGCTTTGGAAGTCCCCAGGGCGTCATCTTCTGCCCCCTCTTTTTTTGACCGGTTCAGCGGGTATGCAAAGATACTTTCCGTTGTGAATACAACGCACAATCGTTCAGGGGCAGGGGGCAGAGACTGGCAGGGGCTTTCGAGCCTCAGGCTTGAAGGCCAGATTGAGGCGGATTTTCGAATGGCTGCCTTCAAGACATTTGTCAGCCTCAAGGGCTTTTATGATTTATCCTATGGTATCAACGGCCGGTCGAATTTCAGCGATTCTGTTCTGGAAGAATACGAAAAAGAGCTGGAACTCCAGGAGGCTTATATCCAGGGAAGTCTCTCCGGCAATATTGATCTGAAGCTCGGCCGGCAGGTGGTTGTCTGGGGGCGATCCGACAATTTCCGGGTAACGGATGTTTTAAATCCCCTTGATAACAGGCAACCGGGGCTGGTGGATATCGAAAATCTCCGGCTGCCCTTATCCATGACAAAACTGGATCTCTTTTTCGGAGACTGGAATCTGGATCTGATCGCCGTCCACGAGCACCGCTATGACAAAAGTCCGCCGACAGGCCATTTTTTCAACCCGTTACCCGGGCCGCTTCCTCATGAAGAACTGCCCTCCCACAACCTTGAAAACACAGAGTTCGGCGTAGAACTCAATGGCACTTTTTCAGGCTGGGATCTCTCGTTCTACGGCGCCAGGTTTTTCAATGATCAGGCCCGCTTTGTTAAGGGGACGCCACAGAAGCTGACCCATGACAGACTGTATATGATCGGTACAAGCTTTAGTGCTGCAAGGGTTAACCTGCTGTATATCGCAGAACTGGCCCATCTTCGCGGTCTGCACTTCATTAATGATGAAAAGGCGTATAACAGAAGTGATTTTCTCATCGGGATAGAATACAGCGGCGTTACCGATACGACGATCAGCCTGGATTACGTGACCCGGTATCTGCATGATTATAAAGACGTACTTGATGCCACTCCTGAGAATCCGGTACGAACGGACAACGCTATTGCCTGCCGGATAACGCGAACGTTTTGCCAAGAGGTTCTGGAATTGGAAATCTTTATTCAGTTAAACGGGGAGTCAGGACAGCGTGGGGCCATGCAGCGGTTCACTGCACAATATGATCTTACAGACAACTGGCTTATCAAGGGTGGGGGACTGCTGTACCAGCCAGGAAACGGTCCGTTGTCGGAAACCGGAAATATCAATCAGCTCTTTTTTGAACTTCGGCTTGATTTTTAAAATGTTGAAAGACACCCATAGGACATTGATGGACGATAAAATGCCCTGTGTTTTTTTAAATTTCACAATGTTATTATAAGGATCTATTCTACAATCTAATATTGCATAGATTTCAGCAAAACTATCCGTCCAAAAGGTTCAGAAAATTTATGCTCAGTTAATCCATGAGGGATGAGCGATTAATGAATGGAAAAATAGTCAAAGAAAGTCTTCATAAGCTGTCAGAAACCGTATCGTTTATATATCCTGCAACAGGCTGGTATTTTTCTGGGCAAAAAAATAGAAAATTCGTTCATATATAAAAAGGATCAATGGGTTTGTATGTTCATGTATTTGGCAATTGTAATGAAAAAAGGAGAGCGAATTCAGTTCTTATCTGATTGTGGAAAAGCCTGCCCTGGAATACAGGAGTTTGGTGGTTTCACACCGCCGCTGGACGATGAAGGAGAATTTATCGCTGGAACCGAACGTTTTAAAAAGTCGCGTGCCCTTGCGCAAGCGTATTATCGAGATTATGAGGCTGAGATTCATACCCCGCCAGAAAAATTCGTGTATTTTGAAAAGATAGATGAAAACAGGGAAATCGAAGTCATCAATCTGTTTCCAAATATTACGGGTCTTGCAAATTTGACTGACCTGTCAAATTACGACCGGGAAGACAGCGGTACGCTGATACCCGACGCATCCGGATGTCAATCGGCGTTCTCCACTCCCTATGACCAGAAGTTCAAAAATCGGCCGAAGTGTATTGTCGGGTTGATAGATGTTCTGATCCGACGTTTTATCCCGGATGACATGATCATGTTTCCAGCCCCTGCCAATCGATTTGTCGAAATGGTGAATAATATTGAAGGGAGCTTTCTTGACAAAAATTTTGAAAACCCGACAAGCTTTTGACCTAAGATTATTGAGTTTTTGAAGAATACTTAATCTTATGTATAGGAAGGCATTCTTTTTATTGTAACAAGTAATTTCATACTCCACATTATGTCTATTCAGGCTCGGTTTTTCATTCTATTTGAAGGGCGTTCCTTAGATCTGCCAGTCCTGCGTATGAAATTAGCCTGCTTCTTGGTGAAAGATACACATGATTGTGGGGTTTCAATTTACTTGATTTTTCAAGCGATTATTGCTTTTCAATGGTATAGAATGCTATTCGTACTTTTAGTTTAACCAGTGGTCTATTAATACGTTTTTTTTATTATTTGGTATAACGCAAAAATATGAAAAGTAATTTACTCAATGAAGAGATTAAAAGTCTTGCTGAATCATTGGGGATTGATGCTATAGGATTTACAATGGCATCCGAATTCACTGATTATTTATTGAGCCAGGATCGCAGACGAGATCCGAGCCGAACCTTACCAAGTGCAAAATCCATAATTGTGGCTGGCATCTATATAGGCGGTGTAACTATGCCTGAATGGAATAACCCATGGTATGGCAGGACAAGCAGGCTTTATCTGTCGGAGTTTTTTCTTGATGTGGTGAAACCGCTTAAGCCAATTTCAGAATTTTTGAAATCTAAAGGGTATCAAGCCATAATTTGTGATGGTTCTATAGAGACTGGCTCCATTCTCCCTTTGAAGCTTGCAGCAATAAGGGCTGGTTTAGGATGGCAGGGCAAACATTCCTTGCTTATATCAAAGAAATTTGGAACCTTTTTAGCTCTTGGGGGGATTATTACCGATGCTGATTTAGAACACAATACCTGTGAAGAACCCAACAGATGCAAAAAATGCAATGAATGTCAATCTGCATGCCCAATGGGGGCTCTTGACCAACCTTATGTTTTAAACATGGAGCAGTGTTTGTCTTATCAACTACAGGTTGACGGGCTATCCGAAAAAGCCCAAGAAGCAATGGAGAACAGGGTGGGTGATTGTGAGATATGCCAGGAGGCATGCCCTTGGAACCGAAAACATTTAAAATCACCATTAGTGACAGAGATGGCTGATCATTTTCAGAAGAAAATTGATGCATGGGAAGATTCTTTCTATTTACCGACTCTAGGCAAATTATCAGGGAAAGAGTATGATGAAATCTTCGGTAAACTTAACACTGATATTTCTTTTGATTTGTTTCATCGGAATGTTTCAATAGCATTGAAGAAAGCCGAAAATTAGGTATTGCATAACAATATGGAATTAGAACTAAGTCTGGAAGACAAAATTGGAACTGACGAGGTAATCGCTCTTTACCGGGCTAATGGCTGGTCTTCAGCGGAAAAGCCTGAGAAATTAATACTTGCACTAAACAATTCTGATTCATTGGTTACTGCAAGGATATCAGGACACCTTATAGGTATCGGTAATGCAATCTCTGATGGATTCTTGGTCGTATATTATCCTCATATGCTTGTTCATCCCGATTATCACGGGCAAGGGGTAGGAAAGGCTATGATGGAATTTTTACAGAAACGATATGAATCATTTCACCAGCAAATGCTGGTAGCAGATGGTAACGCAATAAAATTTTATGAAACCCTTGGATTCAAACGTGCTGGGAAAACAGAACCTATGTGGATTTATGACGGTGATGATCATTGATCAATGTGTCATTTGGTGGCAGTAAGATATTTTTCAAAATGAGTAATCATACGACGAGTACTTTGGCTATCTTTGCTGACCCAAGCCTTCGGTCAAAATAGCGATAGATTCTTCTGTTATTGATGACCGGAGTCGAAGATCTGGTCGACCTACCTGAGGGGTTGAGGTGAAGACTACCTTCAGGAAAAGGTCTGTTTCCAGGTATAACAAAGGCCACAGACTGTCCCTGCTAGTGATGGAGCCGGGTTAAAACTCAAGCATGCTTGCGTTATCCTGGATTGTCACAGTTTTCATATATTCAAATGATATTCTTCTACCTATACTGAGTAAAGCCAAGGAGTGCAAATGCTATAAAAGATCAGAATCTGTGCTACAACTCTAACTCCATATCTTGTGGTTTAGTTGAACTTAAAGAAAAGCAGGACCAATTACATCTATGCTTTGCCGATTTTAAGGTGCATCAGTCGATCCCGAAGCTTTTCTTCGGTTCTTGCAAATTCCTTTTGAAAATCTGCATTCTCAGCATTACTAAACTCAGTGAAATCCATTAGTTTTTGGCTTTTAATAAGATTCAGCAGCTCAAGTATTTGATTCTGTGCAAGTTTTCTGCAAAAATCTGAATCACGTGATTTGATTTTTTGAGTCAGAATCGTATTATCTTCCAAAAAATCGAGCTTTTCATATTCTTGACTGATTGAGTTAAAAATGAGTTGGAATATTCCATCCACTCGGTTGCTCCTGATCAAGGTGGGGCTATGGAAAAATGAAAAGGCCTTGTCAACACTGACCTTATCAGAATTAAGATATTGGACTCGCTTAAACCAGTTCAACGTATATGTAAGGATCTCCTCTTTCTGCCAGGTTTCTTTTTTCCAAGCATGGGCTTTAACAGCTTTATTCAGTCCGTCAAGGCAATCTTCTGTATTCTCATAATCATACCTTCCTATGAATGCGCCTTCTTGGAAAATATCAATACCGGGCATATTTGCCTGTTCACTGATTTCAGCTGAGATAATCCTGTTCTCACCTTCTTTACGGAGAATGAGGATCTTGCATGAATTTTTATCTTTATCAATCCGAACGAGTTCTTCTGCAGACTCCGGTGGAATAATTGTATTGGCAATGGCCTGCGGTAGAAAAACAGCATAAATGGAAGGGCAGAGATCTACTTTTTCCATTGCCAGATCAAATAAATGAATGGAACTATTATCCATCTGCTCTATGGGGGCCAGTTGTCCCTTTGGTATGTTAGGTACAATAAGGTCTAAAATTGATTCAAGGCCTGCTTGCCAGTGTGCACTACGTGGATCCTTATTATCATCAATCCATTTTTTTACTTTAAAAGTTAAATTGGTCATATCATGATTTTCCAAATTCTCGGTTTTCATTTGAGCTCAGGTTCATTTGGAAGAAGATAATAAAATATCGGCAATGTGTAAATAGTGGTCACTATGTCTACTTAAAATGATCCACCCACCCTTTAAAATTGGCGTTAGATTCTTTTGTTATTGGTGACCCGATAAAATTAAATTTGAGAGGTCAAATTAAGGGGAGTTTAGGTGAAGACTACCCTCATGACTCCCGAATGATCAATGTGTTTTTCCTGAAATGCCAGGGTGATCACAAGCCGGTTTCTGGGAATAATAATCGCGATGAGTTCCTGTTTCTCGGCAAACCCATTCAGAGTACAGTGATGGTATTAACCACCTAAAACCATAGAAAATCAAAAAGAGTAACGGGCTTACCTGCTTTTGACCTTTTTTAAATCCCTTTACATGGCTCAGGAAGGCTGGTATGAAAATCAGCCGGTATTTATAAAAAAGAATAATTGGGGAGGGAATCCTTCCTTTTCACATGATATAGGACACCGGGATACTTACTTGAGGAAACAGGTTTATTTGTTCTTGACCAGTTCATTCCCTCAAAAAGTGATCCCGCATAAAAATAGTCCTTAAAATATTGAGAATTTAATATGGGCAGATGGCGTCCTCATCAGAAAAAAGGTTCCAAGTATATTACCCCTGAAGGTGCACAAAAATTAACTGAAGAACTTCAGTTCTTGTGGCGCGTTGAGCGGCCAGATGTGACCAAGCGGGTTGCAGCAGCGGCGGCACAGGGTGATCGCAGCGAGAATGCGGAATACATTTATGGCAAGAAACGCTTGCGGGAAATTGATAGCAGGGTTCGATTTTTAACCAACCGTCTCGATGGGATTACTGTTGTCAATCATATTCCTGATGATCAGGATAAGGTTTTTTTCGGTGCTTTTGTCACCCTGGAGGATGAAGAAGGTGAAGAGGTGGAATATCGTATCGTTGGACCTGATGAATTCAATCTAACTGAAGGAAAACTTAGTATGGATTCGCCTTTAGGTAAGGCAATGTTAGGAAAACGGGTGGAAGATAAAATCGAGGTTTCTTCGCCAAAAGGAATGAAAGTTTTTTATATATCTGAAATCCGTTATATTAAAGAATGATCATCATTAATTTACCTACTATCCCCCACACTTACTCCGGTTTTCATTCTGTACCAGTTTCAACCACCTCGAAAAGCACAAAATTTAGTTTTTAATAAGCAATCAGTGGACCTGTTTTGACTATTAGTATATTTAAGGATGGTATGGTTGCCGACCAAAAAAATAATAACAGTAAAATTAAAAATATCCGTATAGGGCGGACAACGGACCGTCCCTATTGGATCATGATGCTTTCCATCATTGTCCGGGCCGCTCATCAAATCGGAGCTGCTGTCTGCCTGGGCGCTTTTCTGCTCGGGGCGGATCTGCCCTGGCCCTACCTGGTCTTGGCAGGGACTTCCGGATGCTTGCTGATGCTAACCGAGGCACTACGGCACCGGCAGTTACTTAGGGAAGCGGCTGGTGTCGTAACCCTTGTAAAAACAGGTATCATCGGCATGGCTCTGCATGGCTGGATTCCCTTAGTGCCTGCAGTATTATTTGCCTTTGCCCTGGCATCTTTTTATTCCCATGCACCTAAGACTATCCGGCACAGGATTTGGTTTTAGGGCAATCCTACATCATTCAAAACATCGTGATATCGCGCATTAGAGTCTGTTGACATTGATATCAAGAAATTCTAATAACTAATCAAGCCATTTTTCTTTTTACTTTTTTCTCTAATGGGGCTCTATGAAAAAACTGATCTTATTCATTCTATGCATACCTGTGGTTTTGATTATTATCGTTCTCATCAATACATTTTTATTTACTTCAAACCAAGACAAGGTTCCAGCTGTTACCCCAGTTAAAGTCGAACAGGACGTCGTTGTTGGCAACCTCTCACAAGCGATTCAACATCGCACGCTCTCTACTCAGGATTCTTCTAAGTTTAACCCTGAGCCCTTTTTAAAATTCAATGCTTTCCTGGAACAGACCTATCCTTTAATGCATCAAAAACTAGAACGTGAAGTCGTCAACGGCTATTCGCTCTTGTATAAGTGGGCTGGTTCTGACGAGTCCCTAAAGCCTGTAATGTTTCTTGCGCATATAGATGTTGTCCCAGTGGAACCTGGAACCCAAAAAGACTGGAAGTATGATGCATTCAGCGGTCAAATCGCGGATGGTTTTGTTTGGGGAAGGGGGGCTCTTGACATGAAATCGACGTTGATGGGATTGATGGAAGCCACTGAGAGTCTAATTCAAACAGGCTTTCGACCTAAACGAACCATCTATTTTGCATTTGGTCATGATGAAGAGATCGGTGGATCAGAGGGCGCTGCAAGAATTGCTGCGCTTTTTAAAGCCAGAGGAATCAGGTTGGCGTTTACTTTAGATGAAGGAATGGCAATACTGAATGAAGCGCTTTCACCCGCCAAAAAACAACTTGCTGTAATTGGTTTAGCTGAGAAGGGCTATGTAACTTTAAAAATATCAGTGGAAACCAAGGGGGGACATTCTTCGATGCCTCCCAATCAGACGAGTTTAGGAATTCTAAGCAAGGCAGTCAGCCAGTTGGAACAAAACCAGATGCCAGCCTCCTTGTCTGGTGCTGTTGGACTTCTGTTTGATACAATTGGACCTGATCTGCCTTTTGTGCAAAAAGCGCTGTTCGCCAATCAATGGTTGTTTAAAGGGCTGATTATAGGACAATTATCTAAAAAAAATACCACCAATGCAATGATCCGAACAACCACAGCACCTACGATTATGACCGGTGGTGTTAAAGAAAATGTACTACCGTCAAAAGCACATGCCCTGGTTAATTTTCGGATTTTGCCCGGTGATACGGTTTCCGATGTTGTAACTCATGCAAAAAATGTAATTGATGATCCCAATGTTCAAATAACCAT
>JAKSAU010000862.1 GCA_022361535.1 Desulfobacterales bacterium | reverse complement strand
GGAAGCAAAAGCGACCTGCGGAACAAAAGGGTAGATTTTGAAGTACTATAATACAAAAAGCTAAATAAAGCATTATGATTTTTTTGTCAAGCGCTGTTTTACAAGTTTTTGATACAATACTGCGATTGACTCAAACAACTCATTCTTATCACCTGTGTTTTTAACGACATGATCGGCCCGTTTGATTTTTTCACCCTGGGGCATCTGGATGGCCAATATTTTTTGTGCACTTTCAATATTCACGCCGTCCCTGGCAGCTATCCGCTCCACAAGATCCTCATCTTTAGCGGTTACAACCACAACACAATCAAAGTGCCCTGCCATATCCAGCTCAAATAAAAGGGGCACCTCAACGGCACAGGCCGGTTCCTTTATATAATCTGCGGTTTCCATCTGCCGGGCCATCTCTTTAATAATTGCCGGGTGAAGAATGGCTTCTAACTTTTTTCGCAGTTCCGGTTTATCCACAATTATATTTCGTAAGCCTGCCCGGTCCAGGGTAAGATCCTTTGTCAAAACCCCTTGGCCAAACGCTTTTACCACCTTTTTATAAGCCGCCTGCCCCGGCTCAACAACCTGCCTTGCGATAACATCACAATCCAAGGTGACCAACCCAAGTTTTTGAAACCCCTCACAGACAAGGCTTTTTCCAGAACCGGCAGAACCCGTCACTCCAATTTTTAAGATACCTTCTTCCATTATATATAACCACTCACTTTAGACTGTACCGATTTTAATGAGTTTTAAAGACCAACATAGTTATACCACACAGGCCCGTTTATCCTAAGAAAAAGGCATCAGGCGGATTTTTTTTGAAAAAAATTCGGCAGCCGTTTCTTAGGATAAACGGGCCGACATCTCCTTGTACATCAACCTTGATCCAGCCCTTTACAGGGTTTGACTTATAATATGCTCTTATGCTATTTTTCAACCCCGATTTAGACTAAACATTAACCTTAATATTAAAGGAAAAACACGTGGAAAGAACTCTATCCATTATCAAACCCGACGGTGTACAGAAAAACATCATCGGTGAAGTCATCAAACGTTTTGAAACCAATGACATCAAAATTGCCGCCATGAAAATGATCCACCTGACCAAACCCCAGGCTGAAGGTTTTTATGCGGTTCATAAAGAACGCCCCTTTTTCGGCAGCCTTACTGATTTCATGACTTCCGGCCCCATTGTTGTCATGGTTCTTGAAGGTGAAGGCGTTATTGCTAAAAACCGCAAACTCATGGGCGCCACCAACTTTGAAGAAGCAGAAGAAGGAACCATCCGTAAAGAATACGCCACAGACATTGAAAAGAATGTGGTTCACGGGTCTGACGCCCCTGAAACTGCTGCTTTTGAAATCGGCTATTTCTTCAACGACCTTGAAATCCAGACCCGTTAATCAGCGTTTTAAACTCTGTTAACTGGTCCGGAGAACGGCCGTTACTTTTGCGCCCCTGGAACCTTTGAATTTCAGGGGCGTTTTTTTAAGGAATCAACAATTCAAACCCGGTGGCAGGATCCGGCCGCCGAACCCCTGTAGAATCCACAAGCTCCTGGAGGATGACCTCCATTACCTGCCAGACTCTTACCCCGTTTCTGATACAGCCTGTTACGGTTGAAAAGCCCCTGCCGCATGCCATGTGCATATGAAGCACAGGCTCACCTTTTTCATTAGGAAACAAAGTCCCTACACCGGCTGCTTCATGAACATTGTCCAAAACCTGTGTTTTAGGAACAACCGGTGTTGACCGTCCCTGCTCAGGCCCTGTAACCAATGTACTTTCTTTATCAGCCCCACCTAAAATAATTAAAGAGGCAGCTTTTATTTCATGTTCTTTTGCAAAATTTTCAATGGTCTCATGGACCACATCACCATCTTCCAAGCGAATGACAAAAATTCTCCCCGCACTGGCCTGTGAATACTTCATACGTGTTCCCTACTCTGTATCAGTTTTTGTAAGATTCATTCGTCCGGATACATAACCGCCCAAATCAAGTGAAACGAATTCAAACCCAATGCGTTTAAATGCGCTTGACACTTTCTGCCTGACATCCAAATCAACCAGAACGTCAAACCCGTCCGGCCCTGTTTCAATTCGGGCCAGATCCCCATGGCACCTTACCCTCACCCCGGACAGGCCCAAATCATGAAGCACACCTTCGGCCTGTTCAATCATGGAAAGTTTTTCTTCTGTGATCGTTTCCCCTGTAGGAATACGGGTAGCCAGACAAGACTGGGAAGGCAAATTCCAGGTTGAAAGCCCCAGCTTTTTTGAGCAATCCCTGATCTCCTGTTTTGTAAATTTGGCTTCCACCAAAGGTGACTTAAAGCCCAACTCTTTTGCCGCTTCAATCCCTGGCCGATAATCACCCAGGTCATCCTGGTTAATTGCGTGCACCAAAGTGACAATACCTTTCTCTTTTGCCGCAACTTTAATCATTGAAAAGGCATGGTGCTTACAAAAATAGCATCGTTTGGAATCATTCTGTATCACCTTGGGCTGCCCCAGAATATCAAGATCCAAAACCAAATGCTCCACAGCCAGTGAAGATGCAAACTCACGGGCACGCTTTTTTTCTTTTTGAGTGAAAAATTGGGAAACAATTGTAACTGCCAAAATTCGATCCAAACCTGCAACTTTGGCAGCAGCCATTAAAAAAGCCGAATCTACGCCGCCTGAAAAAGCCAGACAAAAATCCGGATACCCTTTTAATATAGAAACAAGGTGGTCAAATCTGTCCTTGAAAGGAAAATCATCTTCCAAGTTTAAAGGTAAGGTTATTGGGTTAGTGCTCATAAATCTCAAATTTGGTTTCAGCATTGATCAAAGCATCAATTCTTCCCTGGTATTGCCTTCGCTTAATCAAAGCCTTATCAGCCATATTTTTTTTCGGGTTCATTATGTCTTCAACTTACTAACATAATACCCCTACAATTACCAAATTTTCAATTAATATAATTCTTGACTTTACAGACGTCTTTAGTGTATAAAGCCTGACGTTAATTCTGCTGGCTGATCGTCCAATGGCAGGACTACGGACTCTGACTCCGTCAATCTAGGTTCGAATCCTAGTCAGCCAGCCACT
>JAKSAU010001123.1 GCA_022361535.1 Desulfobacterales bacterium | reverse complement strand
GGTCGCCAATCAGATCATATTGGCAGCGATGTTCGAGCCAAAGAGTGTTGCCGGTGATGTCGTAGTCCCAATTTTCATTAGGTAGTATGTCAGTATGAAATTCTCCCAAAATACCGTTATCGGCTGTTAATATGCTGAATTTCCCATATGGTGCATTCTCGTCTATTGGTATTAAAGTTCCAGCAAACGTGGCGGTATCAAGAATTTCTATGTTGCAAATGCCACTTGCGTTTACAGTTAATTTCAGGGTACCGGTATCGCTTTGAATAAAATTATCAGCGGTAATAGTTGGGTTTACACCGGTAGTTTCAAGTGTACCATTGTTGGCTATAGATAAGATATGAGTATTTAATATGCCGTCCTTGATGCTGAAAGTGCCTGTTCGTGATATTGAGCCAATCTCAAATTTATTATTAACTGTGCAGGTTCCACCTGTTTGATTGAATATGCCACGGCCATTATTGTTACCGACATATAAATCTGTATCAATTATTAAGCTTCCTCCATCCAAATTGTATATTCCTTCCCATTTAACATAATCGTCCATTTTTGGCTCGTTACCCATGAACACTGTTCCAATTACGTGATGAGTACCTCCAGATTGATTAATGATACCTCTTCCTTTATTGCTTATGTATTCATCTCCGCCTACTTGCAAAGTACCATCTGTTAGATTATATGTTCCCCAGGAATATTGATCTTCGCCAAGATGGAGTGAGGTTGTTACATTATTTTCTCCGCCGAATTGATTAAAAGTGCCAACGCTATGCTGGCCTTCTAGGATTCCACCTCGGTTGCTGATGATTTCTTTGTTGGCGTTAAGAATGCCTGAGTTTAATGTATATGTTCCCGCAGGGTGTGTGTAATAGGGGTGGTCAGCAACACTAAGGATTCCGCCAATCGTATTTATCCCACCATCTTGTGTAAAACTAGCTTTATCAGCGTATCCTACAATCGCATCGGTGCCTATAGTAAGGTTTCCATCCATAAGATGGAAATGGCTCAATTCACCATAAACAAGATTCATCCACAAAAATAAACGAATATCCAGACTTCCACCGTTCAAAGTTATATTGCCGGAAGAGTTTTCACCTCCTCCAAAAATAATG
>JAKSAU010000573.1 GCA_022361535.1 Desulfobacterales bacterium | reverse complement strand
TCCACCTTCGCCTTGTTTTAGAATACGAATGATTTGGTGTTCTGAAAATCGAGATCTCTTCATCTTGGTATTCTCCTTTTTTGAATACTTATGCCAGAAATCTCTATTTTTCAATGGCACTATTTTGTGGGGAGGCTACATAATCAATTACTTAAACAAGTCCATGGCTTTGCTTCTTCTAACTCAAAAGCGATTTCAAGAAGTTGCTTTTCTCGGCCATAAGCTGCAGCAAATTGAACACCAAGTGGCAAACCATTCTTGCATTTCCCTAAAGGTAACGATATTGCTGGAGCACCAGCAATATTCTGATATGCTGTGAACGGAATGAATTCTTTAAGTCTCTCAAAAGCAATATTAAAATCCAATTCCGTACTTAAAAAGCCTAATTTAGGTGCAGAACCAGCAGCCGTTGGGGAAAGAAGTAAATCATATGTTTTAAAAAAAGACTCGTAGAGTTGAACAAACTTGCGTAGTCTTTTTAAGACAAAAGGTGTTTTCAAAATACGCTTAAAATAGTAATTGCTTAGCCCTATTGTAAAAGGTTCGAGATTTTTGTTGTTTATTTTACTCCCTGTAATCTTTTTACCAAAATATTTAAATGAAAATGCAATCGCTGCCCAATAAATGAAGAAATCATCCATCACCTGTGAATGGAATGGAAATGGAATTTCTTCAACTTTATGGCCTAATTGTTCACAAATTCTACCCACTTCGACAATCTGATCTGAAATGCCCAAAGTATCCTTGGTTAGCTGAGGTGCTGTTGTAACTATTGCAATACGAAATCGTTGTCTTCCAGGATGTCTTATTGAACCGATTTTTGGCAAATTAGTATTGATAAGATATTTTTCAGCCCTTGAATAGAAAGCTGCTGTATCACGTACCGTGCGGCTTAGAATACCATGACTGATTATATCTATCGGCATTTTATCAGCCCCATCCCTGTTGGGTAATCGCCCTTTTGAAGGCTTAAGTCCTACAAGGCCACAACATGAGGCCGGAATACGAATAGATCCTCCGCCATCGTTGCCATGGGCAATTGGGACCACCCCGGCAGCTACAAGAGCAGCAGATCCTCCTGAAGATCCCCCAGGTGAGTAATCCGTATTCCAAGGGTTGCATGTCGGTCCAGTCGCAAGAGGCTCTGTTGTTCCTGTTAATCCAAGCTCGGGCAGAGTACTTTTACCAAGACTAATAAATCCCATTTTTTTATATAGCATCGCAAATCTGCTGTTTTTTTCAGCTGGTTTGTCGGGAATTGCCCTTGAGCCAAAACGCGTTGCGATGTCCTTTATATCTTCAGTATCTTTAATAAAAGAAGGTACACCTCCAAACGGGCCAGCTATATTCCCCTTTGATTCATTAAGTGATTTTTGAAACGTTTCCATAGCGATAGCATTAAGGATTGGGTTCACCCTTTTGGCTCGTACTATTGCAGCTTCGACGACCTGTGCTGCTTCAATTTCTCCAAGGGAAATCAATTCAGCTATTTTTACGCCATCCAGATCCCCCAATATATCGTTGCAGAATGCACTAACTTTTTTTCCCATATGTCACAGCCCTCGTGTAATTAAAAAATACTCAATAGATTTTGTCTATCTAAACACTCGGACTAAATTTTGACTAAATCGTACTCCGATTTTCTGAGAAAGGATAAAGTTATGTGCGAATAAGCTTTTCGTAATAGGCAACCATTTCTTGATTGATTGGCAGATCCATTTGTTTGGTTGTTTCTTCATATTCCAGATAAGTACTGGTAACTTTCAGCTTGTCACCAAGTAGGCTATAAAGGCGGAGCAGATGTTTAAAAACTGACTCGTCATAGGGATCCCGGCTTATTATTTTGCGGGAGTAACGAATGGTATTTTCAATATCATTTTTATTTTCAAAACTATCTGCTATCGCTTTTAGCAGGCTTTTATAAATGTTTTCATATCTGCTACTTTGCTGAATACACCAATCGTGATACCGGTCCTCCTGAAGAAAGGCACCTTTATAAAATGCCTCAGCAACAAGCAGTTTTTCATGTGTTTCAGGAGAGCCCAAAGGTCCCTTCATTGCCTGTGATGCTTCATGTGAAAATTGTTCAGCATCAATAATTATTTTATTGTCTTCGTACAACCGATATGAGTCTTTTTTGCGCTCGATATATGAAGAAACACCCCGAGGCGGCAGGTTCGGTTCAAGTGCCCTCCGCAAGGCACTCATGGCCATGTTGAAGCGACTTCCTGTTTTATCAGGATTTGCATCTGGCCAGAGCAGTTCTATTAATTCGTCCTTTGGGATGAACCCCCGTTTTCGATTGGCGGCCAGGTATTTTAGAATCATCAAAGACTTGGCACTTTTAAAGGGAATGGTGAATGACTCGTTTTCTCCAAGGATCGCCTTAAAAGAACCAAACATGTATATATAAAGGACTGGCGGATCCACTCCCAAGTCTTCGACCAATTGATCAAGGATGTTTTCATGATTTTTATCAAAGCATTTGATATCTGCAGCATGTATTTTAAAAAAAGGTATGAGCCACTCTTTTTCTGCTAAGAGAAACCGCAGGTAATCATTTGCAGCTGACAAATTCAGCGCCTTGTTAAACGATCCAATTGCTTTGTCGGATTCATCAAGTGAAATTCTGACCCGGGTCTCCAATAAATAATTATTAAACAAATGATACTGAACCTCTTTTAGTTTTAGACGGGCATTTAAAAGAGAATTTATTGCTTTGTCGTACTTTTTCACTCTTAATAAAATATTAGCTTTACCATTTTCAAGGATACCTTCTGTGACCGTAAGGCCTTCACCTTGAATAATCTCCAACGCATTGGTTAGAACAGTATCCGCCATTCCCAGTTTTCCATGGGCAATATAAAGATGGTGCTGACACTCCCATGCGCTGGCAATTCCCCATCTATTCCCCGGGTCTTCAAATAGTGTATGACTCTCGTCGATAAGAGTTTTGGCACGGTTCAGTTCTCCCATCCCAATCTGGTTCTGTGCCCACGCAAGGTATATCCATCCTTTCCTGCTGTCAGAAAGTGCCATCTTTTCACATGCTGCAATCCCTTGCTTGGCATAACGACTGCCTTTCTCAAACTCATGCAGAAAAAAGCAATCGGCGCTGAGTTGATAATATACAATGGGAAGGCATGGCTCGATATTGAGTTCAATCGCGGACCGAAGCAGTTTTTTGGATAATTCATAAGACCCTTCGAAATCCCCTTTAAAAAAGAGACGATGGGTGCGTGACGTTTTAAGCATGGCGATTGAAGCCTTTCGTTCATATTCCAGGTATCCGTCAATGACTTCCATCGCTTCCCTGTAATAGGTAGACGAGACCTCAAATTCTCCCATAATTAATGGTAGAAAAGTCAGAAACGTCATGGTGGTCACATAGGCGATGGGCTGAAGTTGTGCATCCACATCCGCTAAAACCTGTTCCATTAGAAGTTTGGCTTCCCGGACATGACCCATGAAATAATATTGAGAACCCAACTCCACAAAGCAGGAGACCATCTCATTTTTAGCCCCCTGTTTTCTAAATATATTCAGGGCACTTGAAATTGCTTTTTGGGCGCTTCGGTGGTTTCCGTAATATGAAAAAAGTTTGGCCTGGATCAAAAATAATTTTGGATGCTTTTCGATGATGTTTATGGGAATTTGTGAAATGCACTGACCTAAGAAGTTCATCTTGCCGTCCATCAAAAAATTAATTTCATGGATTTCTATGAGTCGTACCGCCTTTTCAAACTGATCCCCTCTTATGTAGTGGGTCAGTGACAGAAAAACATCTCTGTCTTCATAGGCTTGTGCTATTTTGCAGTGCAGGGTTTTGATGTCATCAAGTGGGAAAGATTGATTGAGTTGTGTAATAAGAAAATCTTTCATCAGATGGTGAAGATAAAATATATTTTCAGAATCATCCGAAGGGAACAGCATTAAATGATCCGTTTTCATTTGATTTAATATTATATCTGCATCATTAATACCAAAAATCGTATTACATATTCGTGTATCCACCTCAGATAAAAGGGCCGCTTTCATCATAAAATTTCGGATATATGCTGGTTGCGAATTAAATATGTTTTCATTCAAATATTCAAAAACATATCGAGGTTTTTGTTTTAAAATATCGGAAACATTTCCTTGGGGATTCTTTTTGATTGCGTATCTAAGCAAGACAAGACTTGCAGCCCATCCGCCGGTCCCAGAAAGAATACGATGAATGGTCGCTCCTGTCGGTTCCTGTGAGTCAGTAAAAAACAATTTCACTTCTTCGTTTGTGAAGGATAATTCTTCCTCATTGATTTCAAGCAAATGATCTTTAGCCCTGAGTCCGGATAGCTTAAAAGGAAGTTCTTTGCGACCGATTACCACGATATGAAGAAGTTCTGGCAGGTTGTCGACTATAAATTCCATGGCCGCTTTAATTTGAGTGTCTTCCTGGATCAGGTGAAAGTCATCAAGGATGAGAACTGATGATTTTGAAATGAATTGCTCGATAAAGCTTAGCCATCCAACCAAAAGATCCCTGACGTTTCTCAACCCAAATTTTGGAGGTTCTTTTTTGGAGAAAGCAGCGTAAAGATAGGAAAGAAATACATGAAAATCGGTGTCTTGTTCATCCAGGCGGTACCAATAAACATCTGTATCCTTTGAGGCGAATGCGTCTGATACAAATGTAGTCTTGCCGTAACCAGCTCCGGCAATTACCGCTGTCAGCTTTTTGCTATATACGTTATCAAAGAAACTATTGAGTCGCGATCGGTGAAGAATATTCTGCAGACGTGGCTTTTCAAGTTTTGAGTACAGTATTTCCAAAGTTATCACCCAAATCTAATTTGGGAATGGTTATAAACAAACCGCATTTTATTTTCAAGTCAACCGTATTGTCCAGATCGATGTCTTAGTTTTGTATGGACCTTTACAAGCATTAAAATTTAGTAAATGGAAACCCAATAATAATGGTATTGCTTCCCAGGTTTTTCGATATGGAACCAGATACAAGATGTTGTTGCTTTAGGTAATTGGCCTAAAGCAACAAATAATAGACATAGGGCTTGTACTACTTGTTCAAAGATTCAACTCATATTTATAATCGATTTTCTTTTCCTTTTTTTTCAGAGGGCTCCTTAACATCTTAGGGGATCCGTTTAAATTCATAAAAAAATATTCATCCACCTTTAAAGAAATGTCAAAATGTCCCATTGGATCAATTTCGGAAAGACAACCCGGATTTGGATTCATGCCATATTGTTAAATAATGGCAATTCTTCTCTAAAGAAGAGAAAAATATTGGTAGGGCATAGACAAAGTCCTGGGATTGACATTATTGGGGGTATCTGGAATATTTAAGAGACTTTGAACAACCTTATCTGTAGGTATCCAATGGATGTGCTGATTTTCATTGCTGTGTTCACTGTCATTTCCTTGGCTGCAAAGCAAATCGGCGTTCTCCTTGGGAAAACAGGACTGCCCCTGATCAGCGGGTTTCTGTTTACGGGGGTTCTATGCGGGCCTTTTCTGCTAAATTTGATATCCATAGATGCAGTGATGGCCCTTCGGTTTGTGGATGAAATTGCTTTGGGTATCATAGCCTTTGCCGCAGGGAGTGAGCTTCATTTCAAGGAACTACGGCACCGTCTAAGGGATATTGCCTGGATCATGACGGGTCTTGTGGTCTCCACGTTTTCTTTGAGCAGTATCGCATTCTTCATGCTGACGCCTTTATTACCGTTTTCTGCTGAAATGGGACTGCCCTTCCGTGTTGGGATATCGCTGATGGCGGGCTCCATTTTTGTGGCAAGATCTCCCTCATCAGCCATTGCTATCGTTAATGAACTGAGGGCTAGGGGACCTTTTGTCCAGACCGTTCTCGGAGTAACGGTGATCATGGATGTTGTAGTAATAACCTTGTTCGCCACTAATCTTTCCATCGCTGATGCTTTATTTACAGGGCTGCGGTTCAACTTCGGTTTTGTGCTCTTGTTAATAATTGAACTGGGGGGATCACTTGTCTCTGGGCTCTTGGTTTGCCGTGTGCTGACAGTCCTGCTTTACCGAAATTTTTCGCCAATGTTTAAGCTTTTTGCCATCCCATTTCTGGGCTACCTGGTATTTGAAGGGTCAGCAGCCATACGCTCCTTTACCCATGCTCGCCTCCCTTTTGAAATTCTGCTGGAACCACTACTTATATGCATGATTGCTGGGTTTGCCACCGGTAATATCCCCAAGCTTAGGAAAGAATTTCTCCAACTGCTCTCCCGGATCGGACCGCCCGTGTATATAGCGTTTTTCACACTCACTGGCGCATCCTTGTCTCTGGATATCCTTGCTCATACATGGCACATTGCCCTGGTCCTGTTTTTTGTACGAGTGTTTGCCATATTTGTCGGCTCTTTTTTGGGCGGGACGGCTGCAGGCCTTCCAGCAAAACAAAAGACCATCAGCTGGATGGCATATATCACCCAAGCCGGTGTAGGGTTGGGATTGGCCAGGGAAGTTGTTGTAGAATTCCCAGAGTGGGGGGCATCCTTTGCCACTATTATCATTGCTGTAATCTTCTTGAACCAGGTTCTGGGACCTCCCCTATTTAAGTGGGCGATTCGAATAATCGGGGAAGACCATCCCAAGGCAAAGGGGATCCCTAATCCAGAGTTTCAAAACGTATTGATCCTCGGTTGCGGGAATCAGGCCTTTACCCTTTACCGGTCTTTGGTTGATCAGGGCTGGGAGGTTACCCTGGCGACCCCGGTTAGAGATGGGTTTTGTAAAGAAAATCCCGATGGTATTCCCTTTATCACATTACCCGTGCTGGACCTGGAAAGCCTTGTCCGGGTTGGAGCTGACAAGGCCTCAACCATTGTGACTCTGCTGGCTGAAAAGGAAAACTACCGGGTCTGTGAACTGGCCTGGGAGCATTTAGGCACCCAAACTCTGGTTGCCATGGTGGACAATCCAGAGTCGGTGAAAAAATTTGAGGCTCTTGGGGTCCTGGTGGTGGAACCGTCAAGTGCTGTAATCCACCTCATGGACTACTTTGTGCGATCTCCGGTAACGGCGGCGTTGTTGTCCAGTAGAAACGGAGAACAGAAACTTGCGGATCTTTCAATGATGAATCCCCAACTGGCCGATATGGCAATCAGAGATGTAAAAATGCCTATTGACACTCTGATTCTGTCTATCCGGCGAAAAAACCAGATAATTGTACCTCACGACTACACCCGGTTGGCAATCGGGGATCGTCTATCCCTTCTGGGGTCTTCTACTGCATTGAGATCTGCGGCTTTAAGGTTTGGTGCGAATACCCAAGAGGCCTTATCGTATATGGTCGAAAAGGCGATACCGTCAGACCTTGGGGCAAAACCGGGAAAAGAAGAGGTCAGGCAATTAATCGATATCCCGGAATCACGTGATGGAAAACGCTTTCTCAATCTGATCCAGACCTGCGACATCATTGATTTGAAAAAGGAAACCGAAATTGAAGTGTTTTTCAAGGCAGCTGCCGCTGCACTTTGCAGCCGCCTGGATCAGCAACCGTCAGCATTAGTAAAGCTCATGCAGAAACGAGAAGCAGAGGCGTCAACTATTCTGGCACCGGGCCTGGCTGTTCCCCACATCATTGTACCAGGCAAGGGACGGTTTGAACTTCTGCCAGTTCGTGCAAAAAAAGGTATCATTTTCAATCCGGACAAGTCGCGGGTTCATACAGCCATTGTTCTGGCCGGAACAAGAGATGAAAGGGCTTTCCATTTATATGCCTTGTCTGCCATTGCCAAAATGGCCCTGGATAACAGGTTTGAGCAGAAATTGATGCGTGCCTCAGGCAAACGAGCCATGCGCCGAATTTTTATATCGTCCTCGGGCGTTACAGATCAGCTTTAATAATTTAGTTTACTAGTAATTTGATATAATTACTGTAGTTCATGACGGTACTTCGGGTTCTTTTACGAAAAATCAAAAATTAAAACTGTGCATTAACGGTATAAGCCAATGCTCTCCAATGCCCGAGCTCTTATAGACATAGTCTGGGTCGACTTTTCCCTAATTCATGTCTGTCTATTTTTAATTAAAGAATTTCATCAACGCCAATGGTATCTTTTACAAAATCCTCCCAGGCTCAATTTCGGCATAGAATAATTAATGCTTGAAAAGGCCTCTTTTAGAGTTTATTTTTAATTCTATGTAAGAAACAGAGTGATTCGAAAATCGTATTTTTTGACTCTCGGAAAGAGCAGACTTGCCAAAAGCTGAAAAGTAAGGTTAATCTCCAATTATGTTGACTATTGATTATCAAATAAACTCTTGAAATCCACGGATTCCATCAACATATCATGGGTAATCGAAAGAAAAAAATAGAGCGTGAAATGGGCTCATTTATGAGGCAATATTCTCGTAAAAAGCATCCGAATTGGGATCCAAATGACAGACAGTACGACAGGAGAATGGAAGAAAAGATAAAGAATATGGACCCCGAAGAATTGTCAGAAATTATTAGTGGTGACGGTACTGGAATAACAAGGGAAATTGACGACTTATGGTACACTTTTCAAAAAATATCAGGTGTGGAATTTATGCTTAATGATTCCGTCAGTATAATCAAAGGCAAAAAGACTGGTTCCGTTGGGGCAGTAATTTCTCTTAATTCTTTACTTCCAGAGCCAAACTACCTTGTTGAGTTAAGCACAGGAGAAGATGTAGACGTTTTCGAATCCCAATTAGAGGCAATATAACGGCTCATCAAAAAAATACATTTATTAAATTATAATCCTTAATCTTTGAATATCCCGAAAATAATATATACCCCTACTTTTTTCTGGAAACGGTTAAATGAAGCCTATTGTCAAATAAATCTGCCCTGAAACATTTAATTCCAGCCTGGTAACAAATAAAGCTGGCCAAGAGTATGGCTTAGAAACGTTTATTTCTGGCCGGAAAATTTCATTAAACCAAGCCAGGCCGATTATAAAATCAGGCCGCTACAATTAGGCTTGTTTGTCCCGGTAAAAAGGCATCAGGCGGATTTTTAGAAAAAATTCGGCAGCCGTTTATCGGGACAAATAAGCTGGTGTCTGACAATGAGACTATCCCGGAGTTTATGTAAAGATGAAATTGCTCTTTACTGGTTAGTTGCCCCGGCGGGCTAAAGCAAGTCCTAACCCTGTAAAGATCATTAGACCAGCAGATGACCGTTGAACCGTTTTTAAGGCATGCTGGCTGTGAAAGAACTTTGCTGCGTTTCCCGCAATGACTGCCCAAACGGATGTTACAGCAAAAGTGATTATCAGGAATGTCGGTACAATAATTCCGAACTGAATACCTGCAGGGCGGGTAACATCAATGAACTGGGGCAGGAAAGCGGCAATAAAAATAAGGCTCTTGGGGTTGGGGATCGTAACAGTGAGCCCCTGGATAAACAGGTTTGCACGTGACACCTGAATGGCATCAAAGGGTTGTGCTGCACTTGCACTATTCCACTGTCTGACACCAAGGTACACAAG
>JAKSAU010000718.1 GCA_022361535.1 Desulfobacterales bacterium | reverse complement strand
TCTGCCGGACTGGTTGATGATGATAATATCGTCCTTTGACATATCTGGTGCTTCTTTAAACGCTCTGGCAAAGGCATGGGAGGATTCCAGGGCCGGAATAATCCCTTCTTTTTGCATGGTCAGTTTTAAGGCCGCAATCACTTCGTCGTCCGTAGCATATTCAAACCTGGCCTTTCCCTGGTCATGCATTTGGGAAAGGATCGGGGATACCCCCACATAATCAAGTCCTGCCGAAATGGAATGGGTCTCTTTCATCTGGCCGTCGTCATCCTGGAGAAAATAGGTTTTATAGCCTTGGGCAATGCCGGGACTTGCATCGTTGGAGCAAAGCCGTGAAGCATGAAGGCCTGAATCAATGCCCTTGCCGCCGGCTTCCACACCGACCAGTTCAACAGGATCATCGAAAAACCCTGAGAAAAGACCCATGGCATTTGACCCGCCGCCCACACAGGCGTAAACGCGTTTAGGCAACCGGCCTTCAATGTCGAGGATTTGTTCTCTGGCTTCCTTACCGATGATCGACTGGAACCAGGCGACCATTTCAGGAAATGGATGGGGACCGCAGGCTGTTCCCAAAACATAATGAGTGGTATCCATGTTGGTAACCCAGTCCCTGAAAGCCTCGTTGATGGCATCCTTGAGTATTCGCGTACCGTCTGTGACCGGTACAACGGTGGCACCAAGCTGCTCCATCCAGAATACGTTTGGACGCTGGCGGATCACATCCACCTCTCCCATGTAAATGGTGCAGTCAAACCCGAATTTTGCGGCCATGGTAGCTGTGGCTACCCCATGCTGGCCTGCTCCGGTTTCTGCAATCACCCTTTTTTTTCCCATCTTTTGTACAAGGAGTCCCTGGCCCATGACATTGTTGGCCTTATGAGCACCCGTATGGTTTAAGTCTTCGCGTTTGATATAAATTTTTGCCCCGTCAAAATGCCGGGTTAAGTTTTCTGCATACGTTAAAGGAGTCGGCCTGCAGGAATATGAGGACATGAGGGTTTCATAAGCGGCCCAGAAATTTGGGTCTTGTTTTGCCTGTCTGAACCGATCCTCTAATTCATCAAAGGTGGCTACCAGGATTTCCGGTAAAAAAGCCCCGCCAAACGGGCCGTAATATCCACGGTCTTTCATCATATGGTCTCCGATATGGTGTTTGTATACTGTTTAACGTCTTTCATGGTGTACCCAATGAATTATCTATTTCCCTGTATGGTCTGGGAAAAGGCAAACCGGTCGGTTCGGCAGAATAAGGTCGAATATACCGCGCCGGGTGCCTCCGGGAAATTGAGTTCCCTGCGGACTACCAATACAGGCTCTTTGGGGGAGGTTTCCAAAAGTTTTGCTCTTTTTGTTCCAGGTGTTTCCACCTTGAATTGCTGGGTGCCGTCCTCAGGCGACAGGTAATATTGCTCGGACACCACTTGGGCCAGGGATTGGTCTGTAAAATCTATTTTATCGATGCCTGCAAAAAGATCTGGATCAAGAAAAATCTCCTCCAATAAAACAGGATTGCCCTGGGCAATGGTCAGCCGTGACATGAAAAAAGCAGTTTTTCCATGAAAAGGATTGCTAACTTCTTGGCTGATAGTCTCTTTTGCCATAGGTGCTATGATTTGTGTATCAATGGGGATTCCCTGGGTTAAAAACGCCTGGGACGTACCGGCCAAAGAGAATAGGTCAATCCGTGGAGACGGTTTTTTAACAAAAGTACCTGCACCGCGCTTACGCTGGATTAATCCTTTTTGGACCAAAAGATTCATGGCCTGACGAACCGTAGGTCTGCCAATGCCGTACTTTTTAGCAAGCCCGATTTCAGACGGGATCATTTCACCCGGACCGTATACTCCTGATCTAATTCGGTCTTGGAGAATTTCCGCCAGCTGGTGATACAAGGGTACAGGGGATTGTGGGTTGAGCATAATGGCCTCATATTAAAATTAGTTTATTTGAGAATAGACAAAGCTTGTAAAGTTGTCAAGACATTTTGACAGGTGCGAAGCTACTCCATGAAATTATTTTTTCAATTACAAATTACTAAATATAGCAAGTCTCAAAATAAATTTCCGATTGGCCCTGGTGAACAAGGGTATCCCATATAACAAAAACCGGCTCGTTAGTTCTAAGAAGCGGCTGCCGAATTTTTTTCAAAAATCCGCCTGATGCCGTCTTCTTAGAACTAACGAGC
>JAKSAU010000259.1 GCA_022361535.1 Desulfobacterales bacterium | reverse complement strand
ATGTGTTAAGCACGCCGCCAGCGTTCATTCTGAGCCAGGATCAAACTCTCCAGTTATAATCCTTTACTAAAACTTTAAGGTCTTGCCCTGCATCACTGCAGGGTTGTTTTGTGACCCGCTCATTCTTATTTCACTGACCAATTTTCAAAGATCAAAAAAAATCTTCCCGGAGTTTTGCCCGATGAGGGTTCCCCCGTGAAGACCGACGTAATATGCAGTATTTTTTAACCGATGTCAAACCTTTTTTTAACACGATTCAATTTTTTTTATTTAGTTATGTTTTTATGCCATGATCCAATGAACTGTGATATGAGAAAGGAACCGTTTATAACCATATTGAAATACAAGGATATTGTGCTATGCCTGTCATTGATTTGAGAAGTGATACTGTAACTTGCCCCACACCTGAAATGAAAACCGCAATGATAAATGCTTCTTTAGGCGATGATGTCTATGGAGAAGATCCAACGGTTAACCTTTTAGAAGAAAAGGCGGCAAGGCTGACCGGTAAAGAGGCAGCATTGTTCTGTTCTTCAGGCACCCAGTCCAATCTTTTAGCATTAATGAGCCATTGCCAAAGAGGAGACGAGTATATTGTCGGGCAAACAGCCCATACGTATCGATATGAAGCTGGCGGTGCAGCGGTGCTCGGCAGTATTCAGCCTCAGCCTCTTGACTTTGAACCTGACGGGACCCTTGATCTTGATAAGGTGGCAAATTTCATCAAACCCGATGACTATCATTTTGCAAAAACCATACTGCTTTGCCTTGAAAACACGCAAGGCGGAAAGGTTTTGCCCATGGAATACCTTAAATCGGCCCATGATTTTGCTTTAGATCACGGCCTTGGATTTCATCTTGACGGTGCCCGGGTTTTTAACGCGGCTGTAAAACTCAATATTGATGTCAAGGAGATTACCGGCCTTTTTGACTCGGTTTCCTGCTGCTTATCCAAGGGACTTGGCGCACCAGTCGGTTCCGTACTTTGTGGACCTAAAGAATTAATTAACCAGGCAAGACGGTGGCGTAAGATGTTAGGTGGTGGCATGCGGCAGGCAGGTATTCTCGCTGCAGCAGGGATATATGCCCTTGAAAACAATATAGAACGTTTATCAGAAGACCATGAGAATGCTCTTAAACTTGCACAAAGCCTTGCAAAAATAGAAGAGCTCAGCATTAATCCTGATGACATCCAGACCAATATGTTTTTTGCGACTGTTGGAAATAAAATAGAATCCCTTGCCGATCACATGGAAAAACATGGAGTTCTCATAGACAGAGCAGAGTTTCTGCGAATCGTCACTCACCTTGATGTGGCAGCGGAAGACATTGAGAAGGTGGTTCATGGATTTCACTCATTTTATGGGATATAATCTAAAGACATTATATAATAAGAGCCTTTATTAACCAAACAAGGAGACAATGAACAGGTATTTTATTGGGTACGGCTTATGAATAGACAAACTATTATATTACTTTTGATAGTTACTTCTATGTTCGCTCCTATTTCTAATTTGTATTCAAATCCTGTAATTATTTCCGAAAATTTTCCACCTCTGAATTATCTTGAGAACGGAAAACTCAAAGGCCCAGCAGCAGAAGTCGTTCAACAAATCATGCAAACCCTTGGCTTGCATAAAAATAAAATCAAAGTCTACCCTTGGGCCAGAGGGTATGAAACAGTTCAACGGCAATCCAATACAGCGTTGTTCTCCACCGTACGGAACCAGGAAAGGGAATCTCTGTTCAAGTGGGTAGGCCCCCTGGCTGTTAAACGGGCAGTGTTTTTTGCTAAAAAAGATTCAGATATCACCATTACAAAATTAGATGATGCAAGAAATGTCAATTCAATCGGCGCTCAAATAAAGTATGTCTATGAGCGGGACTTATTGAATGCCGGATTCACAAATGTTGATAGTGTGCCGGCAGACAGACTGAATGTAAGCAAGCTGGTAAATGACAGAATCAGTTTATGGTATACAGGATACTACAGCGGTCTCATATTGGCAAAAAATGAGAAGCTGGAAGAGTTGATCAAGCCAGTTTTTACGGTTAAAAAGATCTATCTATATATTGCGTTTAACAAACAAACCCGAAATGACACAATCCATGAATGGCAGCGCTCCTTAGACAGGATGAAAAAGGAAGGTGCTGTTAATGCTATATTTGAAAAATATGATATGTCAGTACTCTTGCCGAGCAATTAATTTGCTTAACGGATAAAGCGTTGGGGGAAATCGGTTATAATCCCATCTGCACCTGCATTCACAAAACGCATATAATCATGGGGATCATTTACAGTAAATAGGTTGACTCTTTTTCCCCGAGCTTTAAGCTCACGAATGTCTTTTGGAGTAACCAGTTTCGCATTTATGTTGAGCACAGGAAACTCCTCGTTGGTAAATAGAGGCGAGGCAAAATTTAGCGGCTCATCATCATGATATCCCACAAGTGCCTGAATTTCGATATCCGGAGCCCGGTCTCTAATCCATCTGAGCCACCCGTGGTTAAATGAAGAAATCACGACATTATGATGACTCATCCCAGCCCTTGCAAGGTTCGCTAAGGTTTGTGAAGCAATATGGTAAAGCTGGGGTTCATTATTATGATCTTTTAGTTCGATATTGATCTTCCAGCCAAGATCCCGGGTAAGCACAATTCCATCATAGAGGCTTGGAATTGATTCACCCTTGTATCCAACCAAGGTATCAGACTCAATGGTTCCAACTGTTGAAAAGGGATCGGTTTGCTCAAAGTACGATCCTGCATCCAACATTTCCAATTCCAAAAGAATATAGCTGTCCAGTCGGTCTATGGATTGGCCGAACCCACCTGGTCCCAAATTCTGTTCTTGAAGGTCGGGATCATATTCGAATACTTCCGGAGCATTGGTACACCGGGTTAGCGTTGCATCATGAAAAAGCACCAATTGCCCGTCCCCGGTCAAACCGACATCGGTTTCCCATCGATGAGCCCCTATTTCATGGGCCAATCGGGCAGCTGCCAAGGTGTTCTCAGGGGCCAAGCTTCTGGCCCCTCGATGGGCAATGATTTCAACTGTCGTATTCATCAGGCAATTTAACAGATTTATTGGCCATTGGTTCTTTGGCCAATGGGGACATAATCATTAACTGTTGCACCGGTATATATCTGCCTGGGTCTTGAGATTTTCATCTCAGGATCAGATGTATCTTCTTTCCATTGGGCAATCCAACCGGGCAGGCGGCCGATGGCAAACATAACTGTAAACATGTTTGTCGGAATACCCATGGCCCGCAGGACAATCCCTGAATAGAAATCTACATTGGGATAAAGATTTTTCTCTTTAAAATAATTATCTTCCAAAGCAGCTTCTTCAAGTTTTCTTGCTATATCCAGCAGCGGGTCTTTGCGTCTTATTTTGGACAGGACAATATCGCACATCTCTTTCATGATTTTGGCCCTGGGATCATAGGTTTTGTAAACCCTGTGGCCAAATCCCATGAGACGGAAACTGTCTTCTTTATCCTTGGCCCGTGCAATGCACTGCTCAATGGTCAGCCCCTCTTTTTGAATCTGCTCCAGCATATTGATCACAGCCTGGTTGGCACCGCCGTGAAGGGGACCCCAAAGTGCAGAAATACCCGTTGAAATTGCAGCATAGATATTAACCTTACTTGATCCAACCACACGAACCGCTGTGGTAGAACAGTTCTGCTCATGATCGGCATGGAGAATCCAGAATACATTCAAGGCCCGGACCAGATCATCATCAATCCTGTAGGGCACAACTTCCGAATCAAACATCATATTTAAAAAATTGGCGCAATAGCACAGGTCCGGCCTGGGATAAACAACACGCTGGCCTGTTGAAATTCGGTAGGCCATGGCTGCCATGGTTCTGATCTTGGAAATGATACGTAAAAATGTCTTGTTCATTTCCTCTTCAAGATCGACCAGTTCAGGATAAAAACTTCTCATCGCGTTAACCATGGCAGACAAAATACCCATGGGATGGGCTTTGGCCGGATAATTCCGGTAGAACAGCTTCATGTTTTCATGAAGTGGGGAAAAATCATTGAGATAAACAGAGGTTCTGGTTAATTCATCCCTAGTGGGCAACTTGCCGGCAATCAATAAAAAAGCTGTTTCCACAAAGGTGGAATGCTCTGCCAATTGCTCAATGGGGATTCCCCTATACCTGAGAATCCCTTTTTCCCCGTTCATAAATGTGATGCTGCTTTTGCAGGCACCTGTACTTCCGTATCCCGGATCAAAGGTAATGCAGCCGGTTTCCTGTCGAAGACGCCTTATATCAATGGCTTTTTCTCCTTCTGAGCCTTCAAAAACAGGCAGGATTATTTCTTTTCCATCAATAATGAGTTTTGCCGTCTCTTCCATAAAACCTCCTTAAGGCCGGCAGCCTTTGATTTTTAGATTGTGTCAGGGATTGTTTTCCAAAAGGAAAACACTTTCGAACTATAAACGAACGGGGAAAGGAAAGGGATTAATCCCTTGATTCTCCTGGAACCGTATAGGTTTTACATGACCCGCCTGAACAGGTGCGCTCTTGGGTATGAACACCTTTAGAGGCGCCACCAGAGCTGCCCATGGCGTAATTGGTTGCGGAAACTACCCGCTGAAATTCTTTTGCTTTACATTTTGGACAAGAGATTTCAGAATCATCTCCTGACCCCATAACAATTACTTCAAAAAACTCTTCGCATTTGCTGCATTTAAACTCAAAAATCGGCATTCTAACTCCTTGATACATATCCGAAATTCACTTCGGATCAATTTTGCAATAGTTCACTAATATAATCAGCTTTAAGATTTTGTCAAGGGGTCAGGCTGTGGTTAGAAGTTCCCTTGCATGAGCACGAGTGGCTTCGGTGATATCCTTTCCACCGATCATCCGGGCAATTTCCTCCACCCGGTCATCTTTTGTGGACAATGGGATAATTGAAGTGGCAGTTCTGCCGTTTTGAACTTGTTTAAAAATCCTGAACTGGTGAGATCCATACCTGGCGATCTGGGCCAGGTGAGTAATGCAGATCACCTGGTGTATATCTCCCAACTCTTTTAACTTGAGACCGACTTTATCTGATGTGGCCCCGCCAATACCGGAATCCACTTCGTCAAAAACAAGAGTTTCAAGTGACTGGCCTTTGGACAGAACTGCCTTAAGTGCCAAGACAATCCGTGACAATTCGCCACCTGAGGCAATTTTTGCAAGGGGTTTGGGTGTTTCCCCAGGGTTCGGGCTAAGCAGGAAACCGACCTTATCCATCCCTGTTGCAAATATTTTTTCCTGGTCATCGGTCATAATATCTTCAGGTTTTTCAGACCGCACTTGGGAAACTGCGACTTCAAATGTGGCCCGTCCCATTTCAAGGGCTCCTAGCTCGGTTTTAGCAAGTTTGGCTAACGCAATTCCTTCTTTTTGCCTACGCATGGACAAGGCTTTGGCTTTTTGCCGGATCTGTACTTCAAGGTCTATCAATTCTTTTTCAAGGGTCTTGATCGTTTTTCCCAACCCTTTCGTTTTTTCAAGATCTTTTGCCATGTCCTGATATTGTTCAAACAGGGTGTCCAGGCTGCCGCCGTATTTGCGTTTTAACCGTGAGATTTCATCCAAACGGCTGTCTACCCGCTCAAGGGATTGAGGATCAAGGTCTATGGTATCTGCATAGGTACGAAAGTCTGAAATTAGATCCTGGAGGTCAAAAGATACCGCATCCAAACGTTCAGCCATATTTTTAAGCTGCTCGTCATTTTCACCATACCGGCTGAATCTGTCTGAAAGAGTTTTCAGCCGTTCAAGCAAGGCACCTTCCCGATCATAAATATCGTGGATGGCACCGTTCACTGTTTCAAATATCTGCCCGGCATCCTGAAGTTGTTCACGTTTTTGTGTTAGTTCTTCATCTTCTCCTGGCTGAATATTTGCCGCCTCTAATTCATCCACCTGAAATTTGAGCAGTTCCAACTCTTTATCTGCATTTTCCTTGCGTTCTTTAAGATCGGAAATTTCTTTTTTTAAGGGAACAATTTTATTGTAGAGAGTTGCCACTTGGTGACGCAAATCCAGGGTATTGGCAAATTCGTCCAGAATATCCAGGTGATTTTCCTCTTTAAGCAAGCCCTGGTGAGCATGCTGGCTTGAAATCCCGGCAAGGTTTAAGGTTACCTGCTTTAAAAGATCCAACGTGGACTGACGGGAATTGATATAGATACGGCTTTTACCAGAGGCTGAAATGATCCTTCTGATGATCAGTCCGTCTTCCCAGTCCATTCCTTGCTCGACCATCACCTGGGCGGCATGGGAATCCTTTTCAATATCAAAAAAGGCTTCCAGTTCGGCACTGTCTTCTCCTGTGCGTACAAGATCTGCAGATGCTCTTGACCCTAAAAGCAGATTTACCGCCTGGATAATAATTGACTTTCCAGCCCCGGTCTCACCGGTCAGAACGGAAAGGCCCTGCTCAAACTCAATTCTAATGTCTTCAATGATTGCAAAGTTCTTTATGGCCAGTGCGCTTAGCATAAAGTCTCCTTGCTGAAGAAAATCCAGTATATATCCATGCAGCAGCCATGGCCGCCAAAAGCCTTGGCACCCAGAGCCAGAATACAGGCAGACCCAACGGCAGGAATAAGGCGGGATCTTCTATCATGGCATGATTGACACCAATGGATAAATGGAGCCGGGTTAAGTCGTCCCGGTCATAGGTATTTGCCTTTGTTTCTTCTACAATCACAGCAGACCCATAGGCCAGGCCAAAAACGGCTGCTGTCATCCAAAGCATTGAACAGGACTTATCAAGTCCCATTATTCGAACCACAGGAGAAAACAAAGTTGTGACCCGTCCAATCAGATTAAATGTTTTGGCCGTTTCCAACATCACCATTAACGGCATAATAATACAAAAAATCTGCAGGCATAATTTGCCCGTTGCCACAGCCCATTCCGACAGCATAGGCCCAAGGGGACCAATCGCCATATCCCTGACCTGTAAAGCTGCAGCACCTGTGTCATCTGGACTGACTCCCATAACCCAGCCGCATATCATGGTCACCACAAAGGACATGAACAGCCTGAACGCTGATGCCGTAAAAAACCGGATACCGGAATTTGCCTGCACCAATCCTTCCTGGACCAGATTATGTGAAATCAGGGTAAAAATAGCGATGAGAGTCATGTGATCTACGGAAAAACTCATCACCGATAATGCCGCAACCGTTCCGTAGATCCCGGTAAACAATCCAATCACCAGGACAACGGCTGCAGAGGCAGGCAAATGAATCAGGCTCATCATGGGCTCCAAAAGAAAATCAATAGAGTACAAGAGCTTGAAATGAACCATTAGCGCAGTCAAAAAAGAAACAGGAACCAGGATCTTAAGCAGCCAGATCAGCCCGGACCATCCTTTTTTTAACCCCGCCTTAAAACTGAATTGAATGCGTTGGGAAACGGATTCAGGATTTATTGGGGCCGGACGTTGATTTGTCATTTGACGGTGGTTCTATATTTTTTTTAACTGTTTCGTTGACGGTTGCGTGGATATCTTTAAAGGTTTCATGTATATTGGAAGGCGACAATCTGCCCATCTCAATGAATTTTACAATGATTTCCTTTGTTGTCCGCAGTATTTGTTCGTCCATGGATTTCATAAAAAAGATGAATACCAAAACCCGGGGGCAAGGTCAAGATTTTGGCCTTTTTTGTATTGCCATGTAAGATAAAATGCTTATAATACACCTCCTTAGTTTAATACTTAATATAAAAGGCAATCCTTTCATGGAAGAAGAGAACACAGAGCACAACGATATCCACACCCTGTCCTGGGAAGACAAAGAAATTACTCTCATCGGAACAGCCCATGTCTCCCGGCACAGTGCACAACTGGTCACAGAGACCATTGAAGCAGTCCAACCGGACACAGTATGCGTGGAATTATGCAACACCCGTCTGGCAGCCCTCAGGGATGCTGACCGGTGGCGGAACATGGATATTGTAAAAGTCATCAAAGAAAAAAAAGCCTTGATGCTGTTCATGAACCTGTTGCTGTCTTCCTTTCAGAAAAAAATTGCTGATAAATTTGACATCAAGCCTGGGCAGGAAATGATCAATGCCCTTGCAGCAGCAGATGCTGTTGAGGCAAAGGTGGTACCTTCCGACCGTGAAATCCAGACAACCCTTTCCAGGGTATGGCGGGGAATGAGTTTTTGGGAAAAGCTCAAGCTTATTTTTTCCATGGTCTTTTCATTTGGCCAGTCCGATGACATTGAGGAAGAAGACATTGAAAAAATGAAGCAGGAAGATATTCTCCAATCCCTGCTTGCCGATGTGAAAGAATCCCATCCCATAATCGAAAAAGCCTTGATTGACGAACGGGACCAGTTCCTTGCCGAGCATATTAGAACTGCGCCAGGCGAAAAAGTGGTGGGTGTCGTTGGTGCCGCCCATGTGCCGGGCATAAAGCGTTATATAAATGAAGCCACTCCCATCAATGTAAACGCCTTAAATGAAATCCCTCCTCCAGGAAACGTTGGTAAAGTGTTGAAATGGTTGATTCCGGGCCTCATTCTCATGCTTTTTGTTGCCGGATTCATGATGGAGGGAAAGAATGCTGGAACAGACATGATCTGGATCTGGGTACTTGCTAATGGAATATTTGCAGGTATTGGCGCATTGATCGCCTTTGCACACCCTTATACCATTGTCTCATCGATATTAGCGGCCCCTTTAACTTCACTAAACCCCATGATTGCAGCAGGCTGGGTATCCGGTCTTGTTGAAGCATTTTCAAGAAAGCCAAAAGTGCGTGACTTAGAAGCAATCCCTAACGACATCACTTCCGTGAAAGGATTCTGGAGAAACAATGTTACCCGAATTCTGTTGGTCGTTGTGTTCACCAACCTGGGCTCTTCAATCGGCACCATGACGGCTGTGCCTTTGATGCTTAAACTGCTTTCTTAAATATTCTTTTTTTATCCCATCTTAAACGCAAAGAACTCACAGCTAATTTAGCCGCGCACTTATTTGCTTTGGCCCAATTGGCTGTGTGGTCTGTTTTTTCTACTTTTATTTATAGGCTTTCACCAACGCAATTGTGTGATCCAATAAGCTGGAATCACCCAATGTACCATGACCAGGGATAACAAGTTTTATTGAGGAATATGCTTTTTGAAGTTTTAAAACTGTCTTATCCCATTCCTCTATATCTGCTTCCCTGGTATT
>JAKSAU010000476.1 GCA_022361535.1 Desulfobacterales bacterium | reverse complement strand
CGCCTCGGCCCGGGCGGCGCCGGTGACCATGTTCTTGAGGAACTCGATGTGCCCCGGGGCGTCGATGATGATGTAGTGGCGCTTCTTCGTCTTGAAGAACACCCGGGCGGCGTCGATGGTGATGCCCTGGCTCTGCTCGTCCTTCAGAGCGTCCAGGAGGAAGGCGTACTCGAAGGGCTTGGAGTTCCGGGCGCAGGAGGCTTTCACCTGCTCCAGCTTGCCGTCGGGCAGGCTGCCGGTGTCGGCCATGAGCCGACCGATGACGGTGCTCTTCCCGTGGTCCACATGCCCGGTGATGACCACGTTCATGTGCTCGAGCTGCTGTGTCGTCGTTTCCGCCATTACATGTAGCCCTCGCGCCGCAGGGTCTCCAGGCCCCCGCCGTCTTCCTTGTCCTGGGCCCGTCCGGACCGCTCGGCGATGTTCGCGAACTTCCCCGATTGGAGTTCGACGATGATGTCCCGGACGTTCTTGGCCTCGGAGTCCACCGGGTGGGTGCAGGGTCCGCAGCCCAGGGACCGGTAGCGCTTGCCTTCGCCCTGGTCGTAATACAGGGACACCGTGGGGATGCTCTCCCGCTCGATGTACTCCCAGATGTTCGTTTCGGTCCAATCCAGCAGCGGGTGGATGCGGACGTGGGTGCCCGGGGCGAAATCGGTCTTGAACTGGTTCCAGAATTCCGGCGGCTGGTCGCCGACGTCCCAGGTGTTCTCGGTGTCCCGGGGGGAGAAGTAGCGTTCCTTGGACCGGGAGCCTTCCTCATCGGAACGCACGCCGACGATGACGCCGGTGTAGGCCTCGGTGTCCTTATCCAGTTCGTAGGCGCCGATGTCGTGGTTGAAGCGGTAGCGGGGCCATTCGCCGTTCAGGGTGTTCTTCAGCGCCTCGGCCTTCAGGAGCCGGCAGCAGTTGATGCGGTCGATGTTCCCGTCGGGGTAGGTCTGCTTGGCCTCCAGGGCGGCCTTGTTCTGCCCATAGACCATGGGGAGTTTCCATTCCTTGGCCAGACGGTCGCGGTATTCGATCATCTCCGGAATTTTGTAGCTGGTGTCGATGTGGACCAGAGGGAAGGGAACGTGACCGTAGAAGGCCTTTCGGGCCAGCCACAACAGGACCGTGGAGTCCTTGCCGATCGACCACAACATGCACAAATTCCGAAAGTTGGCGTAAGCCTCGCGCAAGATATGAATGCCGAGGCTTTCGAGCTGCGAGAGTTGATCCATAGGTGGGATTGCTTCGAGAGCGTCCTTTTTGCCCGTCACCGCAAGTTAGCCCGGCTCTCCCGCCGAGGGTCACCGACGATGCGTGAAAATTTTCCCTGACAGTTTATCGTCGACTGTCATGGAAGGGAACCCCGAATGATCAGGGCCCCGGTAAGAATGGAGATAAAGTGAATCGAACCGGATCAGTAAACCGGATCCCTTAAACCGGGCTGACTCGCTTGCCCAGGAACCGGTACAGGAAGGGCAGGCGCCGGTAGAAGAACACCATGATGGTGTCGAATCCGCCGATCACCGTTTCCCACTTCCCGCGGATGACTGCCTTCCAATACCGGAGGGCGCAGGTCCGGGCGTCCATGCCCTTCTCCTGGTTGGCGTCCATCTTCCCGTGCTTGCTGCCGTCGCCGGAGAGGGAGTTGACGCTGATGGGAGTCTTGATGAATCCCGGATAGGCGATGGTCACCTTGATGCCGTCGGAAGCGTACTCCAGGCCGACGCTTTCGAAGTAGCCCTTCATGGCGTGCTTGCTGGCAGCGTAGGCCGAGCGCATCGGGAAGCCGAAGACGCCGGTGAGGCTGCTGGTGACGCCGAT
>JAKSAU010001261.1 GCA_022361535.1 Desulfobacterales bacterium | reverse complement strand
TATAGTATTAGATATCGGCGGCACAACAACAGACATTGCTTTTTTGGTGGACAAAGCCCCTCTTTTGGAACCGGTGGGTATTAGAAGGGGACAATATAAAAGCCTTATCCGATCGCTTAGGACTGATTCCAAAGGGATCGGGGGGGATTCTGCTGTACGTGTGGATGACGGAGAATTGACTATAGGACCGGACCGTATGGGACCGGCAATGGCTTTTGGCGGACCTGTTCCCACCCCGACTGATGCCTTGATCACCCTGGGGCTAATGAATGAAGGAGATAAGGGCAAGGCTAAGGAGGGCATCCATACCATTGCCAAAGCCCTTTCCATGACAGACGAAGAGGCAGCTGACCATATCTTTAAATCTTGCTGTAACGTCATCCTTAAAAAGACGTTTGAAATGATTGACCGGCTCAACTCCAAACCGGTATACACTGTCCATGACTTTTTAGAAGGGTATAAGCTTAGCCCGAGAAAAATACTTATGCTGGGCGGCCCGGCAAGATTCTTTGCCGATAAAATTGAAGATATGTATAAGATCGAAACCATTGCGGTTCCTGAATCTTCAGTGGCAAATGCCATTGGTGCTGCCCTTGCCCGGACCACTTGTGAAGTCACATTGAATGCCGATACAGAACAAGGTATTGTTACAGCCCATGAAGAGGATTTTGCAGAACCCATTTCTAAATCCTATTCTGAAGACAACCTCATTGAAACCGCCTATACCCTGCTCAAGGAGAAAGCGGAAAATGCCGGTGCTGATCCGGACAATTTGGATGAGGTGGAGGTAGTTGAATTCCAGGAATTCAACATTGTCCGAAATTTTTCCCCCCGGGGCAAGATTTTCAGAACTAAAATGCAACTGAAACCGGGACTGATCAAGGGATATGAATCGGTTCTAAGCGAAAAGGTCAGCTAAAACAGCGAGGAATTCATGTTAAAAGCATCTCACAACACCGGTTTGGTATTTTTTCCTGCATTTGACTGGGCCATAGACCCTACCCATCCTGAGCGGGAAGAGCGCCTGCTTTATACCCAGGATCAAGTTACTGAAGAAGGCGTGTTTGATATTGATGGCATCGTGGAATACAAACCGGACCTTGTTACCCCGGAAGATATTCAACGTGCCCATTTTTGTGTCCCTGATGAAAGAACTGTTACAACAGAATCCCACCTGATCTCAGCTGGGGGAGCCAAGGCGATTGCCAATGCAGTGCTGAACAATGAAGTTAAAAACGGGTTTGCCCTGGTTAGACCGCCAGGCCATCATTCCATGCGGGTTTCCCACGGTGGAAGAGGGTTTTGCCATATTAACATTGAAGCGGTAATGGTAGAATATATCCGCTCACAATTCGGGCTCAAACGGATTGCTATCATTGATACGGACTGCCATCATGGGGACGGTACCAATGATATTTTTTGGCATGATCCTGACATCCTTTTTATCTCACTTCATCAGGACGGCCGGACCATGTATCCGGGAACAGGATTCCCAGGAGAATTGGGCGGTCCTAACTCCAAAGGCTCCAACTTAAATATACCGTTGCCTCCGGGCACTTCTACCGAAGGATACCTATATGTAATACGAAACTGTGTCCTTCCGGTACTGGAAGAATTTAAACCCGACATTATAGTCAACTCCGCCGGTCAGGACAATCACTATACAGATCCGTTGACCAATATGAATTTTTCCGCCCAAGGATATGCACAGCTTACTACCCTACTCAAACCGGATATTGCTGTTCTTGAGGGCGGTTATGCTATAGAAGGAGCCCTGCCCTACGTCAACCTTGGCATTATCCTGGCCATGGCCGGGCTGGACTACTCCGGCGTAGTGGAACCGGATTATAATCCTGAGCAGCTTAAGCAATCTGTGAGCATTACGGATAAAATCAAGAAAACCACAGACCAAATCAATACTTACTGGGCCCAAAGGCATCAGATGAGAGAAGAAGCAGGATCACCCGGAGACATATTGGTAAGGCATCGGGAAGTCTTTTACGACACTGATAACATATTTGAACGGCAAAAAGAAAAAATCAGGGTTTGCAGGGATTGCGGCGGCTGTTTTGAAGTGGATTCAAAAGCCACCCCTGGCCAGCATATCCTTGGCATCCATATACCCATAAATTCATGTACGGCCTGCAAAGAAAAAGCATACGAGTTTTATGATAAGGCAGATAAAACCAGATACCAGAAGATTTATCTCCAGGACAGGCCCAAAGATCATTATGAAATCAAATAATTACACCGGGGTCTGTTTTGAATTATGACCCGTTCTGCTAAACTGAACAATTTACAAAAAAGATCCCTTGTGATTCAAAACACAAGGGATTTTTTCCTTTCCCAAGGCTATCTGGAAGTGGAAACCCCCATTCGGTGCCCTTCTGTCATTCCCGAAGCCCATATTGACCCTGTAATGTCCCAGGAGCAGTATCTTCAAGCCTCCCCTGAGCTTTGCATGAAGCGTCTTTTGGCCATGGGTGCAGTCAAGATTTTTCAAATCTGCAAATGCTTCAGGCAAGGGGAGCGCGGGGAGCGCCACCTACCTGAACTCACTATGCTGGAATGGTATACCGCCCACCAAACATATGAAAACCTGATGGAACAGTGCCAGGGGCTTTTACGACATATTGCTTCAAATATGGGCCATCCCGGTAAAGCCTCTTATCAGGGGCAAACCATTGACCTAAACTCCCCTTTTGAACGATTGACCGTTGCTCAGGCTTTTGACAAATTTTCACAGATACCGGTGGAGAAAGCACTTGAAACCCAACGGTTTGATGAAATATTGAGCTTCGACATTGAGCCCAATCTGGGCATTGACCGTCCCTGCTTTCTTTATGACTATCCAGCGTCTCTAGCTTCCCTTGCCAAGGCCCATCCTCGAAACCCGGAACTGGCCCAACGGTTTGAACTTTATGTAGCCGGTATCGAGCTTGCCAACGGGTTCACAGAGCTTACCGATCCCGTTATCCAACAGGAACGTTTCGAACAGGAAAACCGTATCAGAAACAAAGATAGCCGTGACACATTACCCCTGCCTAAAAAATTCCTTGAGGATTTAGTTATTATGCCTGATGCAGCAGGCATAGCTCTGGGTGTTGACCGCCTTGTCATGCTTTTTTGCGATGCCCTTACAATCGACCAAGTGGTGGCATTCACTCCGGAAACACTTTAAGCCCTGCACTTGGATCATCTCAAATTTTAATTTGCCACATGCCGATCTCGACTTGATCCAATCCCGATCCAATCCTGATCACATCTATTGACGCTGACAGTTGGACTAGGTATACTTTTTCAATTCTATTTAGTTTTATCATAATTTCATAAAGTCTGACGTGTCCCTTATTCTGTTAAAGGGGGACTTCTATTCCAACTGTACCTGAACTCTAAAAGATTCCTTGCGTTTTACCGTCTTTGCAACACAGTCAGATCTAAATGATTTTTCAACCTCCACGGTTAAGAGGAGATTATCTATGACCATCATTGTCACATCAGCGACTGGTTCCGAAGACAAAGAAAAAATTTTCCGTTTTTTATACGGCATATGGATAAGGGAACTTGGACGGGAACTTTACGGAACTGACCATGAAAAGGAGCAGATCCGTGACAGCATGGACGATTGGGCTTGTCATTTTATAGCTCTTGACAACCAGGGTCGCATTGCCGGATGCGTCCGGATTAACAGACTTTCAAAGGGCCTGCCGGAACCATGGTTGGCTGAGCCCATGGGTTTTGACACATTAAACCATCTTTTTGGCCCTGAACGTGTAGGGTTTATTTCCCATTTAGCCATCTCACCAGCCCATCGTGGAGGTACCGTTATTTCTCTGCTTTTAGCGGAGTTGTTCCGCTATTTGTTTGAGACCCGTACAACCATCGTTAGTTGTTATTGCCGCATTGGCAGAGTCAGCCTTTATCACAGGATTGGCATGCGTCCCTATAGACCTAATTTCAACCGCAATCAGCAGATGCAGGTTCCATTGATCGGATGTATCAATGATCGCAAATACCTAAAAGCGACAGGAAGCCCGCTGCATATGCTTTTGCCGCCTGAACAAGATGATTTTGGTGCTGCCGCTAAAAAACTAAGTCAAGAATTTCCATTATTTGCCAAACCGGAATTTACAAAAGTATCTGGACGGAATTTATGGGCCCAACTTGCCCACCAATCCGCGGATTCTGATTCCAAACCCGCTGAAAAACTTTTCCAGGGGATTGCTCCAAATGCTTTGGAAGGCCTGTTATCGAATCTGCCAAGAATATTTTTGTCTGCAAATGAATCTGTACAAACCAGCCGTCTGGCAGAAGCGACAATGGGTATATTAATTTCGGGTGCGCTTGGACTGGGTGTCGGAAATGAAAACAACCCTCATTTTATTTACGTAATCCAACCCGGTGAGCCGTTTGGTGCATTGACCACTCTTACACGAATCAAATCTTCAGCCATCATACTTGCTTTAGAACCCAGTGAGGTGATTCTTTTGCCAGACCATCTTTTTGACCGGCTTGGAAAAAAGGACCCGGAAACTGCCATCTGTCTATACAAAAATCTTTTGGCAGTTATAGCCAGGCGGACAGCAGCAATCAATGCTGCGTTTCAGGACAGTCTGGACGTTAACACCCAAAAAAACACTAGTGTTCATAGACCTGCACATCATACGTCCAAATATATAAGAACCAGAGCTGAACGTGAAGAATCCTACCATTTCGATACCCTTTCAGATCCGGACGGAGAATTGGAGCGATTGAAATGCCAAGCAAAAATTGCTGAAAATCTGGAATTAAAGGCTCTGAAAAAGATCGGGCTGAAAAATGGTGACACAATTCTCGATTTAGGGTCCGGCCCTGGGGTAACCAGCCTGCTTTTATCTCGCCACCTTCCGGACAGTCGTATTATTGGGGTGGAGCCGGAAATCCAACTTCGTTCCAAAGCCATGAAAATAGCTCTTAACCAAAATAACGACCGTTGTGAATTTGTTGAGGGGACAGCCCAGCGCATCCCGTTACCCGATCAAATCATAGATTTTGCATATGCCCGATTGTTATTTCAACACATACCTGATCCATTGATTTGCTTAGCGGAAATGAAACGGGTCACCCGCCCCGGAGGGATCATATGTGTCCTGGATGTAGATGACGGAACCATATTCATTCACCCTCAAATGTCTGAATGGCAAGCTGTTGAAGACCGTGTAGCAATGGCACAGGCTGAATACGGGGGAGATCGGCACGTGGGAAGGAAACTTTTAGGATATTTTCAGGAAACCGGATTAACCGGAATCCAGGTGGATATCGTACCCGTGACAACACAAATGCTTGGTCCGGATCTCTTTTTTGACATTGTATTCGGATTCAAACAGCAACACCTGAAACGGTTCGATGACTGGGATAAAAATACTGATCTCACATTTAAACGAATCCGTGATGTGCTGAAACAAAAAGCAGCCTTTGCATCGGAAAATATGTTTGTGGCTCATGCAACAGTACCGGATAATCGCTGATTGCAAGGAAATGACATAAATTTATTAAGTAATTGCATTTTTTTACTTGACAACCATTCAAACAAAACATATTTCTGTTTGATAATTTGAAACACCGTTTCCATATTGGTCACAACTTCTCCTGTTGCAGCAAAACTGGCATACCGGAGCAGGATGATATCGGCAAAAAGGGCTTTTGCCCGTTAATACATCTGTGCAGGATAACCATTTACCGATCTATGAGGAGGAAACATTGATGAAAACATGGCTGAAACTCTCGTTTATGGTGGTATTGATTGTGAGCCTGGCATCCCCAGCCTTTGGCGGCGGTGTGGACAACAAGCAAAACTTCAGCGCAGCCTATGCAGGTAGCTTAAGCCGGAACGCCGCGACAGATGCTGCAGACGTAGCTGCTTACAACCCAGCTGGTATGATGCTGCTTAAAAACGGATTTTACCTGGAGTTGAATGCCCAGCCGTTTACCTTTGATTATGACCATACCTATAATGGTGAAACAAAAACAGCCAGCCCAAACCTTGTGACCCCTACAGGATTTGGTATCTACAAAGCCGACAAGTGGGCCTGGTTCGGAGCGTTTACCATTAATGGAGGCGGCGGAGAAACTGAATATGACGATGGTAATATCATTACAGAAAGAGTAGGTAATGCCTTAATTGCAGGTGCCTTTTTTCCAATTCCTGGTGGCGGTACGTTTTCAAATGAATACGCTTATGCAGAAAGCTATGATTATACACTGACTACAGGTGCTTCTTATAAAATAAATGACATTTTCTCTGTATCCGCAGGAATACGATATGTGTGGACAGATAAAGAAGTTGATATTCGAGGTACCTATACATTTACTGGAGACATAATCGGAAAGTATGATCAGGACGCGGACGGATTCGGCGGAGTTTTAGGGCTGAACATCCATGCCAGCGACACAGTCAATATCGGTATCAGGTATGAAACAAAAGTAGACCTGGACTGGGAAACTTCGGTTGACAGCGCAACTACCTCGGTTGGAGAGGCCATTCTTGCAGCAAACGGAAGAGTAGATGGTGAAAGCTATGCAAGGGATTTGCCAGCTGTTTTCGGCATTGGACTTGAATGGAAGGCGCTTCCCCAATTATCCATTAATCCGTCGTTTACTTATTATTTTGAAAAGGATGCGGACTGGGATACCCAGAATGATGTTGTTGATGAGAATTCTTATGATCTTGCTTTGGGTCTGCAATACGATATTAATGAAAAATGGTCTGCTACGGCCGGGTACATGTACATTAACATCGGCATTAAACCCGATGATTATGGTATTATTGAAAGAATGAGCCCTCCCCTTGACTGCCATGCTCTGGCACTTGGTGCTAAATACAGGATGAATGAACGCTGGCTTTTCACCTTCGGCCTGACCGGATATTTCTATGAGGATGATACCGCCGCGGCCGACGCGATCACACCTGAAGTCACCTACGACAAAGTTCTATACTCCGGTGCCTTTGGTCTGCAGTACAGATTCTAAAGATTTCGAATCTAAAGTTTCCGGCCTGGTCCTGAGATGTGTTATGGACAGGCCGGAATTGCATTTAAAAAGTGTTTTTAATGGTTATTCCTTGACAGGTCTTCCGGCAAAAAATATGGTGTGTCAGTTTATATTTAGCACGTGATTAGGATATGCCGGATTCAGATAAAAGACATGAAATATTAAAAGCTGCCAGCCATTGTTTTGCCCATTTTGGTTTTTCCAAGACCACTATGGATGATATCGGCGGTATGGTTGGATTGAACAAGGCTTCACTATATTATTACTATAAGAATAAAGAGGCCATTTTCTGTGAAATCATTGAACAAGAAGGTAAAGGATTTATTGCCGGACTAAAAGAGAAGATAGAAACTCTAACTGACTGGGATGAAAAAATACAAGCATATCTGTTAGAACGACACAAATATTTCCAGCAAACCGTAAATCTGCACAATCTTTCGATCCAGACCGCAGAACAACTCAAATTTCAGCCCATATTCCGGGAACTGGCCATCCGTTTTCTAAATCGAGAAACTGACTTGATTAAAGAAATACTTGATCAGGCTTTGGCTAAACATGCTATTCAGGAAGTGGATACCAAAAAAACTGCTTCTATCATTCTTTCGGTATCAAATAGTCTGAAAAACGAACACTTACACGACCTGAAAACCGGAATAGACCCGGGAGCATTAGACAAGCTTCAGGCTATCGAAGAAAATACGCGGTTTGCAGTTGGGCTGATTCTCAACGGGCTTAAAATCAAACCATAATCGGCAGCAAGGTAATACTCCCATCTAATTCAAGCTGATACTCATCTCTATCTGTAACAAGAATTTTGCTTATTCT
>JAKSAU010000424.1 GCA_022361535.1 Desulfobacterales bacterium | reverse complement strand
TTCTTAGAACTAACGAGCCTAAGTGCTCAAATGCCATGTTCGTGGTCTGTTTTTTCCACAACAGATTTCTCGTTATAAAATTCTTAGATTTTGCCCATTTTGCTGCCAGCATCTGAAAGCGTGGAAAATGAAAAGACCCGGCCTGGGTGGCCGGGTCGGTTACTGGTATTCAATTGTTTGTGCGATAAAACGGCAGTCTATCCTGAAGCCTCCTCGTCCCTTAGCACCCGTCTTAAGACTTTGCCGATATTGGATACAGGAATTTCATCTCTGAATTCAATGGCTCTGGGGCGTTTGTATCCGGCCATATTTTCTTTACAAAAGGCCATGATATCTTCTTCTGTGGCGGTTTCCCCATCTTTTAATTTAATATAAGCCTTTACTGTTTCACCACTTTTTTCATGGGGGACGCCTACGACGGCACACAGTTCAACCTTGGGGTTCGTATAAAGAATATCTTCAACGTCCCTTGGGTATACATTGAAACCGCCGACAATGATCATGTCTTTTTTACGATCTGTAATTAAAATATACCCGTCATTGTCAATATGACCGATATCACCGGTAAGAAAATACCGTTTTCCTTCAAGGGTGACAAATACCTCCTCATTGGCATCGGGCCGTTTCCAGTATCCTTTCATGACCTGGGGGCCACAGGTCGCAACTTCTCCGTCTTCACCCTGGGGCATTTCTTTTGTTGGATCTTCGAGATCAAGGATTTTAACATCAGTACTTGGCAGGGGGAATCCTATGGAACCGATCTTACGTGTTTCCCTGTCTGTGGGGTTGGCTGAAATAACCGGAGACGTTTCTGTTAGTCCGTAGCCTTCAAAAATGATAGCGCCTGTTTTATCTTCAAATTGCTTGCAAACTTCCGGTGGTAATGGCGCTCCGCCGGAAAAGCATGCCATAAAAGATGACAGATCGTATTTACCCAGGTCCGGATGGTTGGTAAATGCGACAAATATCGTGGGAACGGCCGGCATGATGGTTGGTTTGTAAGTCTGTACAGCTTTGAGTACTTCGGTAAAAGGGGGATTTCCCGCCCTTGGATCAGGGACACATACCAAGCGGCTTCCAGTGGCCGTCGCACTGAATAATGCCACTGTGATCCCGAAACTGTGATACCAGGGCAATACACCTAAGAAACAGTGATATCCTCCCTGATAAGCTTTTTCAGGCGGTTTTCCCTCCCCATGTGAGACCCGTAAAAGTTCGAGCAGGGCAGTGACGTTATATGTGAAATTGGTATGCACAAGTTCTGCCCCTTTGGGAACGCCTGTAGTACCGCCGGTGTAAAGCATGATTGCTGTGTCATTTTCAGGGTCAATGTCAACACTCGGTGGCTGCGGCTTTGACTGGGCAATCATATCATCAAACATGATATGTCCAGGCTGGTGGCTTGATGCCTTGGGTATTTTCCCCAATAGTCCGCCTAAAAAACCTTTGAATTTTGGCAGATAGCTTTTGATATTGCATACGACCACTGTTTCAACCTGGGTGCCCTCTATTGCCTTTACCGTATTGGGATAAAACTCCGGGTGGTCCATGCAAAAGACCATTTTTGACACTGAATCGTTAAGCTGGAGGTTCAGTTCCGTAGGGGTGTATACCGGATTACAGTTTACGGCCACAGCCCCTGCTTTAAGAATGCCGAAAAGAATTTCCGGAAAATGGGGCAGGTTGGGCAGGAAAATAGCAACCTTATCCCCTTTACCGATTCCCTTTTGTGCAAGGAAGTATGCAATTCGATCTGCCGTATCCTTGACCTGGGAATATGTTTTTGTGGCCCCGCTGAATATGGTGAATACCTTATCGGGATACTTTGCTGCCGAATCATCCAGCAGTTTGAAAACGGGGTAATGGTAATCGGTCACCTGGTGTGCCACTCCTTTTGGCCAAAAGGGTGTTTCCCAGGAGCCGCTTGCCTGGTTTGCCTGGTTCGTCATAGGGGCCTCCTTCTGTATATATTGACGGGGCTGCCCAAAAGGGCAGAATCCTAACTTACGACAGCAAAAAACAAACACAAATGAAACATTGTTTAGTTGTTTATATCGCGGATCATTAAAATTTGAAAATATTTTTTTACAAAATTTTACTTGTCTCTATAATATAATTGCTATACTTTGAATTCAATTATATTATCTTTTTTAGATGTCAATTATCTATTAAGGAGGAAAACATGAAAATTAGCCAAAAACAGAAAATACAAAACAGGCGTAAGATTATTTCAGCCATGGTGGACCTGGTCATTGAGAAGGATCTGAAGAGTGCCACCATGCGGACCATTGCCAGAAATGCCGGTCTGGGGGATGCAACCATCTATAATTACTTTCCCACAAAGGATGCCATTGTTTATGCGTACTATGAAGACCGGTTTGACCAATCCATAGACGCGCTAAAGAATATTTCTGATTTCAATACCTATACCTTCCAGGAACAGCTTCAAACCTTTTTCGAAACTAAATTGGACCTATTGGTACAAGACCGCGAGTTCCTTGAAAAAACATTCAAGACAGCCTTTTTTACACTTAGCCAGGATTATTCACGGGTGAGACCGGCCAAAGAAAAGTTCATGGCAGTCATCCGGGATATTTTTGAAGCAGCTATTGAGGCCAGGGAAATCGAGGATCAGGTGTTTCTTGAGCTATCTATCCAATTTTTCTGGGAATACTATATTGGTATTATCCTCTATTGGCTCAAGGATGACTCAGAGGAATTTACGTCAACGACTCTGCTTGTGGATAAAAGCATTGACCTGGCAGCAGCTTCTATCCGTGCAGGTATAGGCAACAAAATTTTTGATATGGGTATCTTTTTGTTCAAAAATCATTTGCTGTCACGAATGGATCTGGTCAAAGAGCGTGTAGACATTCTCCACGGCATTAAACGCAAATTTATGGACAAATCCGATGAACGATAAAATGCCAACCGGCCGCTTGAGCCGGACGCTGTCATCCGGGAAAATGGCTGCCAAGATAGGCGGCAATGAGATGCGCTACATGATGAAACGCCCATTTTTATCTTCGGAAAAGCAAAAAACGTCCCGTCAGGAACTGGACAGGAACAATGCAAAGATATTGTTCACCGGTTTATCCATGCTCAAAGGTACCGCTTTGAAAGCCGCACAAATGCTCAGCTTTGAGCGGGAACTGCTTCCGGATGCATTTCATAAAGAGCTGGAAAAATCCTACTTCCAGGTACCTCCCATAAATCGGGCCTTGGTCCGCAAGATCATTAAAACAGGGCTTGGCGAGGCACCTGAGAAGGCCTTTTCAAATTTTGATTCCAAGGCTTTTGCCGCTGCAAGTCTTGGCCAGGTCCACCGGGCATGCAGCCCTCAGGGAGATGATTTGGCCGTGAAAATTCAATACCCGGATATGAAAAAGACCATAGATGGCGATATCCGGATGCTGACTGCAATGGTCCGTCCAATGGCGGATTATGATCTGATTAAAGCAGCACTTGATGAGATCCGTGATGTGTTGATCGCTGAAACCGATTATTGCAGGGAAGCCAAGAATATTGAGCATTTCAGAGCCCACTTAAATTTAGAACGTGTAAAAATACCACGAGTCTATCCTGATTTGTCTACGGGCAACATTTTATCCATGTCATACATTAACGGGCAAATCCTCAGCCAGTGGCTCAAGACCGGTCCTGGTCAATCGCAGCGGAATCATGTGGCACAGACACTGAATGATATCTTTATCCGTGGATTTTATGAGTTGAACATGATTCATGCAGATCCGAATCCGGGTAATTTCCTCGTTTTGGACAACCTGGAGTTGGGTCTTCTGGACTTTGGGTGTGTCCGTAATGTGAGGCTTGAATTTACCGAACAATACAGGGCGCTAATTCGTCTTGGCGGCACTCGTGACAGGTCCGCGTACCAAAATTTGCTTGAAAGTATGAATTTCATCCATAAAGATTTAGCACCGCAGCATATGGAAGAGGTTTTGACAGCTTTCATGGATTTTGGTGCCTGGATTAATAAGCTGTTCCGCAGGGAAGATTTTGATTTTGGCAGCAACCCGGATTTTATGTCACAGGGACATAGGTTGGGCAGGCAGATGCAAAAAATGCGAAGACATATGAAAGGATTTCCTCCGGAGTTTGTTTTCCTGGACCGGACCCGGTACGGATTGATCCGTATCTATGAGCAGATGGG
>JAKSAU010000300.1 GCA_022361535.1 Desulfobacterales bacterium | reverse complement strand
TTCGCTCCAGGTTCACTCACGGCCTATCAACCGATCTGGATATCGCCCAGGCAGAACGTCTGCTGGCCAGGGCAGAAGCCGAGGTGCCGCCCCTCAACATTGACTTGTCACAAGCAATAAATAACCTAGCCGTGCTTCTGGGGCAGCCGCCTGGTTCTCTGTACAATCTCTTGATGATTCCTGAATCTATCCCCCTTCCCCCGGAAAGGGCCACTGTGGGTGTGCCTGCCGACCTTTTAAGGCAGAGACCTGACATTCGCAAAGCAGAGCGGGAACTGGCCGCTCAAACCGCACTGGTTGGCGTGGCAACCGCAAACCTCTATCCGAGTTTTACATTAAACGGCTCTTTGGGATTTGAATCCATTAGTACAAGCGATCTTTTTAATGCAGGAAGCCGGGTCTTCTCAATGGGACCGTCACTGAGGTGGAATATCTTTTCCAGAAAACGGATACAAAGTCAGATCAAAGTACAAGATGCTCTGACCCGTCAGCGACTGCTGGCATATGAATATGCCGTTCTTAACGGCCTTCGGGAAGTGGAAAACAACCTAAAAGCCTATATTGAGGACCGGGTCCGCCTATCTGCATTAGAGCGTTCTGTGGATGCCGCCCAAAGGTCTGTCCACCTGGCTACGGAGTTATATAAAAAAGGGCTTTCCGATTTTCAACCTGTCCTGGATGCCCAGCGGGATCAGTTCGAATACGAAAGCCAGCTGGCTTTAGCTATGGGGAATGCCTCGGCCAACTTCGTTCGACTCTATGCAGCCCTGGGCGGGGGATGGGATCCGGAATTAAAATCACCGGTTTCAAACAAAACAACACAGGAGAATTCCAATGTTCCTAAAATATAAAAAATCTATAAGCCTTTTCTCACTTCTGATCATCTCTTTAACATTTGCCGGTGGTTGTACCCAGGAAAAGGTGAATGCCTCATCACCTGCCCCGCCTCCTCCAGGGGTTACCGTGAGCAGACCCCTTCAAAAAGACCTTACGCATTTTACCGAATATACCGGTACAACCGAAGCTTTTGAAATCGTCAATATCCGGGCTCGGGTGGAGGGAACCCTTTCAGGTATTTACTTTACACCCGGGGATATTGTTGAAAAGGGACAACTACTCTACACCATTGATCCGGAAGATTACAAGGCAGCCTTAGAAGAGGCACAGGCCATATTGGCAACCCGGGAGGCAGAATTAAAGATGGCGAAAGCCACTTTGCTTCGTCGTGAAAAGGCCTATAAGGACAAAGCAGTAAGCGAGATGGCGGTCATCCAGGCCAGTGCAGATCACTCATCGGCAAAAGCCGGCCGGGCAGCAGCCCGAGCCTCTGTCAAACGGGCCTCCATAGACCTCTCCCACACCAGGATTACAGCCCCGATTTCAGGCAAAACCAGCCTTAACCTGGTAGATGCAGGAAATCTTGTTGGAGCCGGAGAATACACACTGCTTACCACTATTGTTCGAGACGACCTTGTCTATACCTACTTTACCGTAAACGAAAGAGATTTTCTCCACTACAGGCAGGCAATAGAATCCCAGCCCTCACCGGCAAAAGAAAATACCCGTGTCCTACTCGGACTTGCTAACCAGGACGGTTATCCGTTTGAAGGTAAAATAGACTATATCGATCCCCAGGTGGATAAAGCCTCGGGTACAATCCGTGTCAGAGGGATCTTTGCCAATCCGGATAACCGTCTTCTACCGGGATTATTCGCCAGGATAAAGGTTCCTACAGGAGTGCCAAAAGGTGAACTACTCGTGCCGGATACAGCTGTCGGAAGAGATCAAAAAGGGTATTATCTGCTAGTGGCCGATCCTTACAATAAGGTCCGGTACCAGCCAGTAGTACCGGGTCCCCTGGTAGGTGGTTTAAGGGTGATCCGCCAAGGCATTAAAATTATTGACAGGATCATTGTCAACGGTATGCAAAAGGCCCGGCCTGGCAGTCCGGTAACCGTCACCGAGGAACAACTGACCATGACAGTCAAAGAACCTTTAGATCCGGCAGCATAGGAGAGATAGAAATGTTTGGTAAATTTTTCATTGACCGGCCCATTTTTGCTATTTCCATTTCAATAATCATTGTCATGGCTGGGCTGATCGTTATGCCTTCCCTGCCCATTGCCCTATATCCGGAAATTGCACCACCACGGGTTCAGGTCCGAGCGGTGTATCCCGGTGCCAATGCAAAGGTTCTTGCAGCAACTGTGGCCCAGCCCATAGAAGAGCAGATCAATGGTGTGGAAAACATGATCTACATGAATTCCACCAGCACCAACAACGGGGAGTATACACTGACGATCTCCTTTGAGATCGGTACGGATATTGACATGGCAATGGTCATGGTTCAAAACCGTGTGGCACAGGCTGAGTCCAAGATGCCTCAAGAGGTCCAGCGAATAGGACTGGACGTCAGTAAGCAAACCTCAAACATTCTGCTTTTTGCCGGTCTTACCTCTCCTGACAAGCGGTATGACAGCCTTTTTCTGACCAACTATGCAACCATTCACATCCAGGATCAACTCAGCCGGATCGAAGGGGTTGGCTCTGTAACCACCTTTGGCGCCTCGGACTACAGCATGCGCATATGGCTTGATCCTGACCGATTGCAGGCCCTGGATCTGACCACCACCGATGTTATCTCTGCTATCAGGGAACAAAACGTCCAGGTTGCTGCCGGCCAGATCGGGCAACCGCCTGTGAACAACCGCCAGGACTTTCAATACGCAATAAATGTTCGTGGCCGCCTTGAAGACACTCAAGAATTCGAAAACATCATCATCCGGTCTCTTCCGGGTGGCAGAATGATTCGTGTAAATGATGTGGCAAGGGTGGAACTTGGAGGAAAGAATTATAATTTATTCGATCAGGTTAAAGGACAAGAGGCAGCAAGTATTGGTGTTTTTCTCCAACCTGGCGCCAATGCGTTAGCCACGGCACAGAGAGTTAAAGCCCGAATGGCAGAGCTGGCAAAAGACTTCCCGCAAGGTGTAGATTATGAGATTCCATTTGATACGACAACCTTTATCCAGGTAGCCATTGATGAAGTCATTCAAACCCTGGTTATTACCATGATGTTGGTCGTGTTGGTAATCCTTATCTTTCTTCAAAGCTGGCGTGCCAGCCTGATTCCGGTACTGACCATACCGGTTTCGCTTATAGGCACCATGGCCGTGATGTCTGCTTTGGATGTCAGCATCAACATGCTCTCGCTTTTCGGCCTTGTCCTGGTTATAGGGATTGTTGTAGATGACGCCATTGTTGTTGTGGAAAATGTAATCCGTCACATTGACAACGGCATGACTCCCAAAACAGCTGCCCAAAAAACCATGAAGGAGGTCACCGGTCCTGTCATCGCCACCTCCCTGGTTCTGCTTTCTGTATTTATTCCTACGGCCTTTATGGGCGGCACCACAGGAGAACTCTTCAGGCAGTTTGCTTTGACAATTGCCTCAGCTACGGTGTTGTCAACTCTAAACGCCCTTACTATGAGCCCTGCCCTGTCGGCCATCCTGCTCAAATCCAAAGCATATAATCGTCCCAATATCCTGGCGCGAGGGTTTAACTTCCTATTTAACCGGATTCAATCCACCTACGGAAAGCTTGTGGCCGGTCTTGTCCGCAGGGTCGTTTTGATGCTCATCATCTTTGCAGGTCTCAGCGGAGCAGCCGTCTGGGGATTCATCCACCTGCCCAAAGGTTTTGTACCTTCAGAAGACCAGGGATGGGCTCTGATTGTGGTTCAACTCCCGGATGCCGCTTCCCTTGGCCGAACTAAAGAAGTTGTCAATATGATCAACCAGCAACTGGATCAGATGCCGGGAATCCAAAACTACGTTTCAGTGTCAGGATATTCAGTGCTGGATTCTGCTACTGCGTCCAATGCCGCGGCCATTTGGGCCGTGTTTGAGGACTGGGAGAAACGCCTGCCAAAGGGGCTGACCCTTGATGCCATGCTCGGCCAGATCTGGGGAGCAGTAGGTCAGATCCAGGATGCAAATATCTTTGCATTTCCGCCGCCTGCTATCTTTGGTTTGGGTACAGCCGGCGGTTTCACCATGCAGGTTCAGGACCGCAACAATTTAGGGCTTGACCGTCTCCAGGCAGAAACTTATGGTCTCATGGGAGCAGCTAATGCAGACCCAGGCCTGTACCAGGTGTTTTCCACCTTCAGGGCCAACGTGCCCCAGGTAACAGCCGAAATAAACAGGGATCAGGTAAAAACCCTTAGAGTAAAACTCTCGGACGTGTTTGATACCCTCCAGGCTAATCTGGGATCGGTGTATGTAAATGACTTCAATAAATTTGGTAAAACTTATCAGGTAAAGGTACAGGCTGATGCCCATTTTCGCTCTCATGCAGATGACATTGCCAGGCTTCAGGTCCGGTCAGAAAATGGCAACATGATTCCACTCGGCACCATGGTCAACATTGAGGATTCCCTTGGGCCACAGACAATCAACCGCCATAACCTATACCCATCAGCTATGCTCAATGGCCAGGGTTTGGGCATCAGTTCAGATGAGGCCATGAAGAAAATGGAAAAAATCAGTAAGCAAATCCTGCCTAAAGGCATGGGGTTTGAATGGACCGAAATGTCGTTCCAGGAAAAGCGATCCCAAGGAGAATCTTTGGTCGCA
>JAKSAU010000208.1 GCA_022361535.1 Desulfobacterales bacterium | reverse complement strand
TACTAAAATAAATCAGATGGCAAATTTCCCTGCCTTAAAACGAGGGGAGTAAAATACATGTTATACCGTCTTTCAAAAATATGTTCCTTTATAATGAGGTTAGATTAATTATCGGCAGTATCCTCAAAAGAATGTATTACCATTTGAGCACTTAGGCTCGTTAGTTCTAAGAAGACGGCATCAGGCGGATTTTTGAAAAAAATTCGGCAGCCGCTTCTTAGAACTAACGAGCCGGTTTTTGTTATATGGGATAACCTTGTTCACCAGGGCCAATCGGAAAGTTATTTTGAGAATTGCTATAGATCTTTTTCTGTCAGTCGGAATTTTAACCGATGTTCTCCGAAAAATTGCCGACACTGCCTGAAATTATTGTGAAGGTGAGTTAAATACACTGCCCCTGTAAAATGCCAGTCTTTGTGCCTGTGCCATGTATGGTCCGGTTATTTCTTTTCGCTCGGCAGGTGTCAGCGGTGAAGGGTTACGGCCGGCTTCGGCAAGTTCTATGACTTCTTGAGGCGTACTGCATCCGACAATGGCAGTGGTAATGTCATAAGACAAAGCGAACCGGGTTAAAAGTCCTGCTGTTAGCCCCATCTCTTTTGAAATATAGTGTTTGCCTCCAAGAACTTTCATACCAATGACGGCAAGGCCTTTTTTCTTTGCAGCTTCAAGGGTATGTGTCAGGAACCCGCCGATGATGTCTTCAACCGGGTTTACGGGCAAGAGCACGGCATCTACAGGCCATAACTTCACCGCTTTTGTAAGGATATCCGGGTCATGATGTCCGGTTACGCCGATATGTTTTACAAGTCCCATATCTTTTGCTTCTAAAAAGGCTTCAAGCGCACCGCCTTTACCTGAAATCTGGGAGAGATCCTGGTCTGTTCTAACATCATGGATTTGCCACAAGTCCAGGTAAGAGGTCTTGAGCCGCTTCAGGGTCTGGCTTAACTCAGCCAAAGCCCCCTCACGGGTCCGCTGGGCTGATTTGCTTGTATGAAATATGTTTTGGCGAAGATCCGGATGGGCTTGCCAATGTGAGCCGTAATAAAGCTCACTGTCCATGTATACCCTTGCAGAATCAAAATATGTAATGCCCTGTTCACATGCTTCTTTGATTACAGCTGCTGCTTGTTCTGCCTGACCGGTTGTTCTTAAGATTCCTTCGCCGCCCAATCCCACTCGGGTGATAGGGATTAATGCATGCTTGAACACGCCTTTTGGTGCGGTCTTTATATCGCTTTTTGGATCGGCCATGGTGTATATCCTAAATTTTCTGGTTTTTAAAAAAAGACTGTTACTAACAGATATTCATTAAACGCAGAAATTTCAAGGCAAGCGGCGGCATGAAACCCCTCTTAATGCCAATTCAAAGGTTTGGAACGGTATTGAGCCCCCTACTGGAAGAGAGACTGTGCCTGTTTTAAATCGTGGATATCGTCGATTTCCATCCACCTGGATCCTTTAATGTCGCAAATATCAAGATCAAATTCTTTAAGATGGCGGGCCATGACCTGATCGTAATACAGGTTCAGGTGCCAATGCCTTACCTCAAATTCCAGACAATCCCAAAGCGTTGTAGCAGTAGACTTGCAGAGCTTGAGCATGCCTGCAGATTTATGCTGGCTGTCATCATACATAGGCAAAGGATGCCGGATGATTTCAATTTTTCGTATTCCACCGTCCGGATTGGCTGTTAGCATACACCCATCCTTGAATCTGATAAATTCATCTGCAGCCCAGCAGCAGGGGGTCGGGGCTTCTATCAGGCGGTCAAGGACATCGGCATCAAAAAACAGGTCGCCTTCAATGAGAATGAAACCGCCTACGTCTTTGCTCAAGTCTCTTGCCAGCCAAAGGGAATACATGTTGTTGGTTTTGTTGAATATGGGGTTTTTCACATAATGAATGTCCATATCCATAAACCGGTTCCCTATTCTTGCCCGGACCGCCTCATCCATATATCCCACAGGCATGATGACTTGTTTTATGCCTTTCCCGGCCAAAAGAGTCAGGGTATTTTCAAGTATGGCGGTCCCGTTGACTTTTACCAGGCATTTGGGCAGGTTCCGCGTCAGAGGGTCCAGGCGGGTTCCCATTCCGGCAACCAGCACAATAGCAGTATCAATCATTGGTGCCTCCTTGGCTTCCAGGTGAAAGCAGTTTCCTTAAGATGTCATAGTTTTTATTGTAAGCGATTCGATAATAGGTGTTGTCCAGGCCGGTCTTATTGGCGCAGCTCTTCAGGTTAAAGCCTAATTGGGAACGGGTTCTGATCATGATGAAATTGGCATGCCCGGGAAACACCTCGATAAAAGGAAATTCTTCAAGAAGGTCACGCATCTTGCGGGTACCTTGTATGATTTTGATTCGTGATTGCTCATATGCGTCTTTGTTTTCTGCTATCAGATCCAGGAGATACTCAGTAATTGAATTGATATTCCAGATGGGAAACTCCGGATAAAGTGTATCCAAAAAGGCGTGGTCCTCGCTGGCAATATACCCCAGCCGGATACCGCAGATTCCATAGTTTTTGCCCAGGCTTTTAACCAGGATTACGTTTTTGCCTTTGGGGCGTTCGGGAATGGTTTCGTCAACAAAATCAATAAAGCTGATATCTACTGCAAACCGCACCTTAGGAAATGCATCGGCAAGTTCCTGGATGTCCCTGCGATAAAATCCTGTGGGATTGTTGGGGTTGCAGATGCAGACCAGGTCAATTTTGTGGGTCTCAATGGCTTGGGCGATTCTTTGCGTGGATGCGTTGTAATCAATGGACACATGTTCAGAAATTTCCCACTCATTGAAGTTGGGGACCAGTACCAGGGTTTTCCCCCTGTAGCGGCGAAGCATGATCCTGATGGCTTCGCAACTGCCGTTGGCGGCAATCATTGGACGTTTGATTCCTTCGATTTGCCGCATCTTTTTCACAATGGCTTGCTGTCCTGAAGGATAATACCGGATTAAATGGTCCAGGTTGCTTCGAATTTGGTCCATCATGCCTGGGGTGGGAAAATATGGATTGATCATGAAGTAGAAATTGTCAGAGTCATCCGTCAAATGGTTGATCAATTGTTCCTGCATTAAAAGAAATCCTTTCAAAGGGGTGTCAATTATTTTTGTTCACCACCGCTATTAAGTGTTGCTGGGTGTCTGCAGTCGCCCTAAAGAACACCCAGGCCGGACAGCTTTTCTTCAAGGGGGATAATGGCTTCCGGGTCATTGGCCAGGATGATGATCGAAAATGTCCCTGCTTCACTTAGTTTTTCGCAATTGTATGGAAATACAGCAGCCTTTTGAGTCCCGTTGTAAAGCATAGACCCAAGTCTCTTTTCCAGGTCGGCAAAGGTGCAGGGCCGGGTGTTTACTTTTTTGAATTTCCAGCATGAAAAGGTGTTACCCTGTTCTGATAAGGCATCAATGGTAAGCGTCACATAAGATGAGCCGTTGAACCTGGCATTGTTTTCAACGGGAAAAAGGTCGCCTGAAGCTGTTGTGATATAGTCAATTCCGGCCACCCCTACATACCCTGATTTGGCCATTTCCTTGATAATGGCCTTGGAGGTGCTGACCACCTTATCCGGTTGAGAACAAGGCTGGTCCGGGATCATAAGGGTTGCGACATGGTGGGTGCCGTCTTCACAGGTTTGTTCCCTCTGGCCCATATGATGGATATCACCGTCACGAGTGATGACCCACTGATCATTTGGTGCACCGGCAACATCTAAAAAAGGCTCTACAAGTACTTTTTTGACTTGAAGGCGGACTAGGTTGTCGAAAAGCGCGTCTATCTCACCTGGCTGAGTTTTAAATACCAGAGAGACGCCTGTATTATCCAATGCAGCTCTGACCAGTGCAACCTTATGGGACGATAGAAAGTACTTTACAGCATCTGTATACGTTGCCCTGTTTTCAACGAGGTTTTCTACTATAATGTCATCAGCCACCGGGATATTCAGACTGTGGCAAAGGCTTTTAAAGGCAGCTTTGTCATTATAATGCCAAGTCAAGTCGGTTCGGGCACCAAACAGTTTGGCACCTATGGTTTTGGCGGCGTCGCTTTCTTGTTTCCCTGAGAACCAGGGCACATAAACCGGCTGTTTGCCAATCTGTTGTATTTTTTCATGCACAGGTGACGGGTTTTCAATGATAAGCCGGGACAAAGGCTTGTCATCTCTGTCGTAACTGACGATATGGTTTGCACCAAGCCCAAGGGACTTGAGCCAGTGCATATAATCCTGGTCCGGCTTATGCCTGAGAACAACAATATCATTGGGCCGGGCACAGGGAAGAGCCCTGTCACATTTACATGCTACACCTGGTTGGGCCAGGGTGAACTGCGCCAGATTGTCAGCCCCAAATACCAGTGATTCTCTTGCGTCTGTGGAGACCGCCTCCCGAAAAGATAAAGAAGAATGAACCATAAGAGCAGATCCTGATTTTTTGAACTATCTGTTTTGAATTATCTAAAAGCTAAAATATCCTTGCAATATAAATTATGGTCACGATTACAATGTAGGCAAAGACTACAAGAACGCCTTTCCCAGTATATTTAGGCATGGGAACAGGTGCCAGGTTCAGCATGCCCACACCAACAAACGTAAGGCACAGAATAAATAAAAAGATACCCGATGAGAACAGCCCCTGGAATAAAAAGACAAACGCGAACACGAGAATATTGTGGTCTAAAGAGAGGCCTGTATAGGTGTTCTCCCCTGTCAGCCCGTAAATGTTAAAAAAACCAAGGCGCAGGGCTGTGGCAGCCAGCATAAAAAACAGGACCGGTAAAATCCAAAAAGAGCACTGGCTGAGACTCAATAAAAAAACCACAGGAGCCGCTGCATAACTTACCATATCAATGAGGGAATCCAATTCCACACCAAAGCGGCCAAATACCTCGGGCCGGTTTTTGATGCGCCTGGCCAGCATGCCGTCGCAATAGTCAAATAATGTAGCCCAGAGCAGGCAGACAACCGCCAGGTTAAATTGTTCAAGCAAGGATGCGTAAAGGCTCAGCAGAGCACAGAACAATCCGGTAAGGGAACATAAGTTTGGAAGATCCCGGGCAAAAGAAAGAATCGTATATGCCGGTTTTTTAGAAACATTCATAACCAAAACCTAATATCACAAAACCATTTGATGACGCCAGCATAATATATAGGCCATCGTATGCGATAATACCCGATCTGTCATACCGGAAAGGATTAATGAATTTTTCAGAGGCTTTTAAAATTCTGATTCAGATATGATGTGTTAGGCTTCGCAAAAAAATATCTGTAGGCCTTCTCATAGAACCGGCTTTTAAAAAGATATTCCTTTATAATGCGGGTAGATTAATTATTGGCAGCATCCTTAAATGAACGTATTGCTCGTTTGAGCACATAGACTCGTTTGCTCTAAGAAGACGGCATCAGGTGGATTTTTTTAAAAAATTCGGCAGCCGTTTCTTAGAACAAACGGGCCGGTATTTGTAATAGGGATGTCCTTTTCCATTGCGGCAGATCCTCGATACTTACGTTCTTTTACCGTGGCCAATTATTATGCCGGCTCAATTTGATATTTGGGTCGACTTTAATGTTTCAGTCTTTGCATTGGACTTAAACGCAGTAAAAAGATGTTAATCCATTTGAACTATCAGACTAACGAGGATACTAAATTCATTCATTTGTTTCTGGATCATCCGGATGTCAAATGCGTCGGCTGAAAGTGCCACTTCTCCACTGAATGCAATAAGCGGATCGACACTATATTCACGGGAAAGTGAGTTTAACCGGGCCGCCCATTCTGCTACATCTTTAACCACAACAGCATCATGAAAGGATTGGGATTGTGGGAAAATATCCTCTTTGATTTTGGTCTTCAAGGCGCTTGGGATACTGTCCGGGGCCAGCGGCATGTGGGCCTGAGCAGTTATCTGAGCAGGTGTCTTAGCTGTTTTTTCCCACGTATCCGGACTGTCCAGCGGGATCTTTTTAAGCACGACAGTGAAGCAACTGCCTTTTCCCGGAATAGATGAGACACTGATATTTCCCCCCATGGCTTTAGCAAGCCGCTTGCATATGGGAAGGCCTAGACCGGTGCCCCCGTACTTTTTCTTGATGGAGGAGTCCACTTGTTCGAAAGATTGAAACACTTTACCCAATTGACTGTCCCGGATGCCTATACCTGTATCTTCTACAGATATCTTCAAATCACAATAGTTATCCCTTTCTAAGTTTTGGGTTTGTTCAACAACTATACGAATATGACCCTGGTCAGTAAATTTGACGGCATTGCCTACAAGGTTAACAAGAATCTGGCGTAAACGGGTTTCATCTAAATACAGGCAAAAAGGAAATTCATCTTTGATATTCATCTCAAATGAAATTCCCTTTTCGAGAATTTCAGTTTCAAAAAGCAGTCTGATTTCATCCATTAGTCCGGGAATGCTTACTTTGGTCGGAATAATGGGCATTTTCCCAGCTTCCATTTTGGACATGTCAAGGATATCGTTGATGAGCGACAAAAGGGCATTGCCGGCTGTCGTGATCGCTTGTATATAATTTCGCTGCTTGGGATCGGAAAGCATATCTGAGAGAAGACCGCAAAACCCTATAATGGCATTTAAAGGTGTACGGATTTCATGGCTCATATTGGCCAAGAATTTCGATTTCACCTGGTTGGCAGTAATAGCAGCCTCTTTTTCCTTTTCAGCCTTTTCTTTTTCAATACGCTCGCTGATGTCAATGACAGAGCCCTCATACCCGATTCGGGTACCATTGGAGTCCTTAATGACCCGGGCAGAGATCGAGCACCAGCAGTCCGGTTTGTCCTGTCTTAAAATCCGGGTCTCAAATCCGATGATCTCCTCATTGCGTTGCAATTGATATTTAAGGGCATCAAGTATATCGGTATCAGCAAAGAAAGCTTCCACCATTCCTGCCACTTCATTTGGATGGGTAAACCCAAGAATCCTTGCCATGGAAGGGTTGGCATGTACAAATTTGCCTTCATCATCCAGCCTGAATATACCCTCAACAGCATTTTCAAAAATACTTCGGTACTTTTGTTCGGCTAATTTTAACTCCCGGGTTCGTTCTTCTACCTTTTGCTCCAGTTCATCTCTGGCCTGGGTGAGCATCTTGTTCTGGATATTGATTTTATCGTGGGATGCTTCTAATTTTCGGGCCATGTCATTCATGGCATGACCGATGGAGGCCAGCTCATCACTGGTCTGGACATTGATCCTGTGACTTAGATCTCCGCGTCCCATTTTATCAAGGCCCGCTACCAAAACCTGGATGGGACGATTCAGGGAGTTGGCAATAAACACAAGGGCTATAGAAACAAATACGACCACAATAACGACAATTGTCAGATATAGGTCTCTAAGTTCCCTGACCGGAGCAAGAATCTCATCGGTTCTGGCACAGACCACAATGGTTAGGCCTATAGGATCGAACTGCCGGACAACGGCAGTCATGTCCTGAGCGTTGAGTTCGTATTCAGTGATACCTTCGCCCTGTTCAGCCAAGCTGGACCCAAAAGGATGGTTAAAAATATTGGTGGTTCCCAATATCTTGTAGGTGTCGGTTCCGGTAATTATTTCACCGTCTTCCCTGAATACATAGGCATACCCGTGTTCACCGATTTTAATGGGCTCAAGAAAGCGTTTAATCAGGGTATCGGCTCTTAGGATACCGTAGAGAAGTCCTACAGGTTTATCTTCCTCCATGATGGGGGCAGCTATTGTAAAAACAAAATTGCCGGTGGCCTGGCTTTTGGTAACCCTGCCTGTGACATGTGTGGTTGCCGTTTCAGGGTTTATGAACCAGGGTTGTTCAAGAATGTTAATACTCTGGTCAATAAACGGGTCGGCGATTGCCATTGTTTTACCGGAAGGTGCCGCAACTACGATGTTCTCATAATAACCGTAATCGGTTTTAGTCTTTTTCAACTGCCGACTGGCATAGGTTCTGGCGGTTGATCCAAGGAAAGTTGGATGGAGAGTGGTACGAAAAAGACGTTGCTGGCTCCAGTCATGGATGTCAATACGCCTGTCTTCTAACCAGGCAGTCATGCTTGTAACTGTTGTGTCTGCGACCTGGTTGATCTCTTCAATGATCATGCTGTCAAATGCCTGTTTTGCCCGTGTATAGGCAATGACGGCAAAGCTGCCCATTCCAAGGACAATAATGATCAAGGTAGAGAATAGCAGCTTGTTTTTCAGGCTTGATTTCATTTAAAGAACCATTGTTCTGGTCTGTAAGGATAGGTGTATCCGTAAAAATATGAATTGATATTCCAGGTAGGGGTGTTGCCCAGGCGATTAGACACTATGGTAATCAGCGGAACTTTGCCCATAGTGCCTATAACCGTTAGGTTTTCCAGGTTGATTCGTACGATTTCTCTTCCTACGGCATCGTACCAGTCGGTACCGGGAATGGTGCCTACAAAATCTCGGCCCAGATCCCAGAGTTCCGTGACCCACTTGGGTGGTTGGATACCGCTTTCACCGTTGGTATCCCGCCATTGAAGCCAGGGGGCACCCATGATTGGATGGGCTGTGGCATAAGGGGGCATAAAGGTTTCCGGGGTTGCAAATAAGGTTGGTTCAAACGGCGAAAACCATTCGTTGGTAATATCCAACTCATTTGCCGCCTGTCTTTTTCGGGTTTGCTCTGTGGTCATTTCCGTAAGTTTTACCCGAATGCCTAAAGCTTGCCAGTCCTGGGAAATCATATCCGGCAGGTCCCGGGACCAGACATATTGAATGTTGTAAATCCAGTTAATGACCAAAGGGTTGCCGTCCGGCCTGGTTCTAAATCCGTCAGCGTCTTTTTTTAAACCCATTTCGTCCAAAAGGGCGTTGGCTTTTTCCGGATTATAGACTGCCATATATTCAGTCTGCTCATCAGTAATAAAAGAAGTATTCTGGGGCAAGGCTTGCTGTGGCCGACAGAGCCCTAAGAAAATTTGTTGGTTCAGTTTATCCCTGTTGATGGCCAGTGACATGGCCTTGTTGAAACGGGTATCCAAAAAGATATCCCTCAACACCGGATCTTTGTGGGTTTTGTTGAAGATAATGGCCGGTCCGGCTCCGTTGTGGGGCAGTTCAAGCCTGAAATTTTGTTTTGACTCATGTTTGACCAATTTAGGATAGAGGTGCAAAGGAATATTCTGGGACTTTTGGTCAACTCTACCGGACAGAATCTCTTCCGCCCATTGATCCCTTTTTAAAAATCGTTCTTGGTGTCGGGTGATGTAGGGAAGCTGATTTCCGGCTGAATCTATTTTAAAATAATAAGGGTTTGCCACGAAAGTGCGGCCCTTCTGGGTGGGGGCCTTTTCAAGGATATGGCTTTCAAGAGTTGGGACGTCTAACCCTTCGGGGTTCATGACAACAGCATCGGTCCATTTGTTCCAATACCGCTTAAATAATTTGGTCCAGTCCTTGAATCCTTTTTTTTGGGCAAGGTCATCTGCTTTTGGTTGGTACTTGATGTGAAATTGTTTTAAAAAATGCAACGGGGCATAGGGGTCATAGTAAGAGCCCACACCAGCAAGATAGTAGAGCAGGGTGACATAAGGTTTATTAAACGTAAAAGTGACCGTGGTGCTGTCCTTTTTTTGCACCCGGGCGTTCAGGCCCTGCCAGGGAGTTGGCGCAGTCGGATGGATATCCTTGTTCATGATGATATCGTTGAACCAAAATACCACGTCATCAGCGGTAAAAGGCGCACCGTCAGACCAGCGATGGCCTTTTCTTAAGAAAAAAGTGATTTGTGTATAGTCTTCGTTCCACTGCCATGCGCGGGCAACATTAGGGACGATGGTACGGGTATCGTCACTGAAACGGACAAGGTTGGTATGCCGCCAGGACAAAATCTCAGATGTGCCGCTCTCATAGGACAGGGCAAGTCCTCTTAATGTACCGCCATATTTACCGATGGCATCATAGGGCAGAATGACAAGGGGCTCTGAAGGCAGTCGCTCTGTAACAGGAGGCAGGCTGCCGCTCGCCACTTTGGAAGAAAAAATGGGGTTCTCCTTGAACGTCAGCGTTTGGTTGAGAAAACGTTCGTAAGCTTGGAGCTCGGTTTGTCCGGGGAAACCTGTTTCAAAACCGCCAGGTTGGCTGACTATAGGCCATTTTTCAGATGCATGTGCAGACAGACTCAATGTCAACATCGCTAAGATGAAACAGAATAGCAGTCTGGTAAGCACGGTTTGTCTTTTACCTGTCATTCTTATAGCCGTCTCCTTTTCATCGCCTCTGAATTTCGTCAAAGGCGAGTTTCCCCTATATTTGGCTTCTTTTAAGATTAAACTTATAGCACAGTTTGAATATGGTTTTAAAAAAAAGTTTATTCAGCCAGCTAAATAATGTGTTTTTGTTTATCCCACGCCGAACTCACTTGGTTTGAAACGGGTCAGGTAGTCAATGAGGGCTTTGTTTTTTTCGAATTCAAGTTTTTCTTTTTTGATAAAGATATTGAAATGATCCGCGCCAGGTTTGATATCCGGAAAAGGGTCCACCAGAATTTTGCTTTCAAGTTCGCGGATCACTGTATACTTAGGTACAAATCCTATACCTAATCCGGAGATGGCACCGTTGATGATTCCCCTGATGTGATTGATCTGGACAACATTTTTCAAGCAGGAACGCTTATTTTCCGGAATGGCAGTAATAAAGTTTCTCCACCAGGCCAGTTGCTTATCGTTTGACAAGATATTGATACGCTTGAGGTCGTCCAAAGAGAAAATTCTATTGTTTTGAATAAATTGCGGGCTTGCAATGGTTACGTATTGCTCCTGGAACAAGTAGATGGTTTCTAAATTGGGTAAATTATGTGGCCAGCAATCGATTATCAGATCAACTTCATCCCTTTCCAAAGGCGTTTGCAAATGATGGGAAAAGTAAAAATCCAGGTGGATGTCGGGATGGGTATCTAAAAAAGAGCGGATATGATTGACCAGAATGGATGTACCAAACTCTACCGTAGATCCGATACGAATGCTGACCCGGGCTTCGCGGCGGTATCGTGAGATTTCCTGGTCAGCTTTTTCGATTTCATAAAATATTTTTTCGCAAGATCTAAAAAGGGCATGACCGGCCGGTGTCAAATCAAGCACCTTACCCCGTCGTTTTATCAGGGGGGTGTCTATTGAGGTTTCCAATTTTTTAATGGCATGGCTTACAGCCGACTGGGTCACAAAAAGCAGTTCTGCAGCCTGGGTGAAATTTTTCACCTTGGCAAGCAGAAAAAATGTTTTGAGGTGGTAAAGGTCCATAAATTAACCATGAATTAAATTCATATTTATAATAAATATTATGAATTTTACTTTAGCAATTTCATGGGTATATTACAAGGTAAGACTACATCAATCATATCAATACTATCTGGGAGACATTGCAATGACTGAATCGTTAAAACTGGATCAAACAGATATCGGTGACATTCTCAAAGACTTAGGCATTGAGCCTGTGAATTTTGGTGCCACAACAGGTGCCACAAACGGATGGATTAAGACCAAAGGCAAAGAACTCACCAGCTTCTCACCCATTGACGGCAGCCCCATTGCTAAAGTGGTAATGGCTGAGCGGCAGGATTATGAGGTAATCATGGCAAAAGCCCAAAAGGCGTTTGAATCCTTTCGGATGATGCCTGCCCCAAAACGGGGGGAAGTGGTCCGCGATATCGGTAACGCGCTTAGAGAAAAAAAAGCGTCCCTGGGTGCTTTGGTATCTCTTGAAGCGGGAAAAATTGTTGCCGAAGGCCAGGGAGAGGTCCAGGAAATGATCGATATTGCCGATTTCTCAGTTGGATTAAGCCGCCAGCTTTATGGGCTGACCATGCATTCTGAACGGCCCATGCATAGAATGTATGAGCAATGGCATCCATTAGGAATCGTAGGGATTATCACTGCATTTAACTTTCCGGTTGCCGTCTGGTCTTGGAATGCACTGCTTGCAGCAGTTTGTGGTGATGCCTGCCTGTTTAAACCCAGCTCAAAAACCCCGCTTACAGCCATTGCCATCCAGAATATCATAGCGCCGGTTGTGGACAAATACGGTTTGGATGGAATTTTTAATATGGTTATCGGTTCCAGGACAGAGGTTGGCGAACCTCTTCTGCATGATAAACGGATCCCCTTGATTTCGGCCACGGGCAGTACATCCATGGGAAAACATGTGGGTGAAGTGGTGGGAGGCCGTCTTGGCAGGTCTCTTCTGGAATTGGGAGGAAACAATGCCATCATCGTAACAGAAGATGCTGACATGGACATGGCAATACGAGCCACCTTATTCGGTGCTGTGGGCACTGCCGGGCAACGGTGTACCTCCACCCGCAGGATTATTGTTCACTCTTCAGTCAAGGATGCGTTTACATCCAGCCTGATTAATGCCTACAAGCAGGTCAAAATCGGTAATCCTCTGGATGATGCAACCCTTATGGGGCCTCTTATAGATGAGGGCGCTGTCATGGATATGGAACAAGCTCTTGAGGCCGCAGTGCAGCAGGGTGGAAAAATTCTTTATGGCGGCGGCAGGACCAAAGTTGAAGAATATGAGAACGGGCACTATGTCATCCCTGCTGTGGTTGAAGCAAAAAACGAGTTTCCCATTGTTCAGGAAGAAACCTTTGCACCGATTCTTTATATCATTGAATATGATCAGTTTGATGAAGCTATCGCCCTGCACAATGGTGTACCCCAAGGCTTGTCATCTGCCATATTTACAAGTTCGGTCCAATACCAGGAAGGTTTTTTGTCTCATAAGGGGTCTGACTGCGGTATTGCCAATGTCAATATCGGTACATCAGGTGCTGAAATCGGCGGCGCATTTGGTGGTGAAAAAGAGACTGGCGGCGGCAGGGAGTCAGGGTCAGATGCATGGAAAATTTATATGAGACGCCAGACCAATACCATTAACTGGGGAAGAGATCTTCCCCTGGCCCAGGGAATTGAATTCAATATCAGTTAACTAAAGTAAAGATAAAAATGTCTCAATAACAATTGTGGGTTGAATCCAAAAGTAATGAAAGCAGAAAAAAAAATTCATTTAAGAGACATACATGAAAGAAGGACAAGAAAAATGACGAACAGCATATATACACTTCCCCAACCCTATAATGAGCCTGTGAAATCCTATGCCCCGGGCAGCCCTGAGCGGGAAGCTCTTTCGGCTGAACTTGCCCGCCAGATGGGGACACGGGTTCAAGTACCTGTGGTGATTAACGGCCAGGCCGTAATCACAGAAGACAAAAGGGATATCGTATGCCCCCATGACCATGGGCATGTTTTGGGCCAGGTACACATGGCAGGAGAAGATCAAATTCAAGACGCAGTCAATGCGGCTCTGGCCGCAAAACCTGACTGGGAAGCCATGGATTGGCAGGAAAGGGCAGCTATTTTTTTGAAAGCAGCCGACCTGATTTCCGAAAAGTATACTTATAAACTCAATGCTGCCACCATGCTGGGGCAGTCCAAGAATGTGTTCCAGGCCGAAATCGATTCTACCTGCGAACTTGCGGACTTTTTACGGTTCAACGTCAAATTCATGGAAGAGATCTATTCCAATCAGCCCAGATCTGAAAAAGGGGTGTGGAACAGGCTTGAATACCGACCCCTGGAAGGGTTTATATTTGCGTTAAGTCCCTTTAATTTTACGGCCATTGCAGGTAATTTGTGCACGGCGCCGGCCATGATGGGTAATACCATTGTATGGAAACCTGCAACAACTGCTGTATTGTCCGGGTATTTTATTATGGAGATACTCAAAGAAGCCGG
>JAKSAU010000190.1 GCA_022361535.1 Desulfobacterales bacterium | reverse complement strand
GGTCTTTTAATCTGGCGTTTATTGGAGGGCCGGGATCGGTTCGGGGTGTGTGGATGATTTCTTTTTTTCTGGGACGGATCTGGCGTTTTTTTTGAGGCAGTGTGATTAAACCCTGCTTTTCAAATCGTTTCAACATTTTCAAACAGGCGGTCCATTTGTTGCTGCCCGAGGCCGTCCGCCAGTCCAGGTGCTCACAGATAGTCTGGGAGAGCTCTTTCTGGCTGAGATTCCCGAACAGCCTCACAGTCTCCTGGATTTCACTGACTTCCTGCGGGCTGATTGGGCGGCCGCAAAAGATCGCCATGGGCTCATTTGACTCCGGCATGCCTGGATCCTCCTGATTGCGTCACGGGTTCGATCATACCTGTAGCAAAACAAAATCCGGTTGTCTATGTTTTTTTGCTTTTGTCCTTTAGTTCATGTTTCCATGGTACCCATAACAGAATCCGTCGGCGTTGTCTACCGTTTTGTTTCAATAGCCTGAATTCATACGGATTCCATGCTACCTTTAACAAAGATAAAGGCAGTTGTCTACATTTTTATTTTCCTTGTATTTGAAATCGGTATTTATTAAGATGTGGCACCTTGATGAACCGCAATTTACCCTGGAGTAGACCGTTGAAGAAAATTGTCTGTTTGGTGTTACTTTCACTCTGCTTATTGAATTCGAATGTTTTCGCATCCAAGGAAAAAGAGCTATTTGATAAGGGCGTCCGTTTTTTAAAGGAAAATCAATATCCCGAGGCGGTTGAAGCCTTTTCCCGTCTTCTTGAGATTGATCCGGAAAATCCGGACGCGTATAAGAACCGGGGCGTGGCCTATATGAAAATGAACGAGTATGATCTGGCCATTGATGATTTTCAGCGGACGCAAAAGATCGTACCGGATCTGAAAGGGCTCTACAGCAACCTGGGCGTGGCTTGGTACTATAAGGCCGACTACACCAGAGCGATTGAAAACTATGACAAGGAGATTGCCCTGTCTCCGTACAGTCACTATGCCTATTTCAACCGGGCCATCTGTTGGGCGGAACTCAAAGCATATGAAAAGAGCCTGGAAGATATCGCCAGAACGCTTTCCCTTTCTCCGGATTTTTACCTGGCCCACTGCCTTAAAGGAGATCTTTACGTCAATTTGCGAGAGCCGGAAAAGGCAAGGAAGGCCTATCAAAAAGCGGTTGAAGTCGCTCCGGAACAGACCTATGCCAAGCAGCGGCTGGCAGCGTTAGGGCCGGAGCCGGAACCGGAGCAGCAGGTTGCCGCGGAAAGAGTTGAGGATAGGGAACCGGCTGAGGTAACGGCCCGACAGGTGGAAACAAAGACAGCTAACGTTGCGCCGACCCATAAAATTGCCAAAGCCGAACCCCCTGCCGAACCTGTTAAACCGGGTGCTGAGGCGGTGTCCCCACCAACCGTGGCAAAGGTAGAACGTAATTCCGGGCAGAAAAGCGGTCAGAACGGATATGAGCTTCAGGCCGGTGCCTTCCGCAATCAACCCAATGCATCTTCTCTGAAGCGGAAGCTGGAAAACAAGGGGTATGAGGTGCGGATTCTGACTTTGACCCGGCCCAGCCAGATCACCTGGTATTTGGTGCGTACCGGGCAGTACGCGGAAAAAAAGGCAGCC
>JAKSAU010000125.1 GCA_022361535.1 Desulfobacterales bacterium | reverse complement strand
TTGGCAAGGGGAGTTCAGATGCCTCGTGGATAAGTTGGCCAAGGACAGCAATGCCTTGTTCCAGTTCAGTGCTCCATTTGAGTCCGCAGTTAAGACGCAAGCAATGGCTGTACCGGTCTGTGGATGAGCAAATCCGGCCTGGCATTATGGAAATTCCATGCAGTCTGGCTTTCTGGTAAATTTCCATGGTGTCGATTGCTTTGTTCAATTCAATCCACATGACCATCCCTCCGCGGGGAAACGTTACGCGGGTATCTTTGGGAAAACTGTTGGCAACAGCAATAGACATAGCTGACATCTGGTTTTTTATCTGGTTGCGCAGACGTCTCAAATGTCGGTCATATGCCCCTGTTTCCAGGAACCGGGCAACGACCCTGTGCCCTATATTTGGACTTGAAAGTGATGTGTTGAGCTTGAGCCGGACCACCCTTTCCAGGTACTTGCCTGGTATGGTCCATCCGGCCCGCAGGCCCGGAGCCAGGGTCTTTGAAAATGAGGAGCAGTACAAAACGCTGCCTTGGGTATCAATGCTTTTAAAGGTTGAAGGCCGCTTGCTGTCAAAGTAGATATCCCCGTAAATATCATCTTCAATAATTGGCAGGTTGTGTGTTTGGGCAATTTTTAAAATCGCCTTTTTAGCCTCCATTGACAAAACAGAGCCCAAAGGATTATGAAAGTTGGTATTGAGCAAACATGCCTTAATAGAATTTGCTTTGACCAGATCTTCAAAAGCTTTTGGGTCTATACCTGTTTCCGGACAGCCGGGCAATTCAATGACGTACATATTCAGATCTTCTATAAGCTGGAGAAAACAATGGAAAACAGGGGATTCTACAAGGATGGTGTCCCCTGGATCTGCTACAGCTCTCAAACAGAGACTGACGGCTTCCAGGCATCCGTTGGTAGTCACAATGTCATCGGCATATACCCCGCAGGCCTGTCCAAGCATTTGCTTGGCAAGCGCATTTCTCAGATCCAGCGATCCTGAGCAGACATCATAAGTAGCCATACCGGATTCCAGTTCATCCATAGACATGGATTTGAGAATCCGTGAAAGCTGCTTTAACGGCATAAGTTCCGGAGAGGCGACTGCAGCCCCGAGTCGAAGCAGCCCAGGTGCCTGGAGATCCGATAGAATCGTTTCCGCCATGGCATTGATCCTAACCCTGCTGGGTCTAATTGTTTTGGGATTTTTCCTGGGAGCAGGCAACGGGTTTTTTAACAACGGTTTGACATAAAACCCAGACTTTTCTTTTGCCTCTATTCGACCTCTTTTTTCAAGCTCGATATAGGCCTGGTGGATGGTGGTAACACTTAGGCCCAAGCGGGTATGAAGCTTTCTCAATGACGGCAGTTTTTCTCCTGGCCGGTACTGGCCGGACATGATGCTGTCCTGGATTTCATCTGCCAGTGCCACGTATCGAAAATTGGTATGGGTGCTTGTATCAAGGGCCATGCGTTACTCAACTGTTATGGATAAAATAGTTAACTTTTGTATCTGTTTTTAATTTTAAACTTTTAGTATAGGATAGACCAATTGGCAATATTTAATAAAGGTAAGACAATGAAACAGGTGATTCTGTATGTGGTGACGGTTTTGATCTGGGGATCAACCTGGATTGCGATTAAATTTCAATTGGGTGATGTAGACCCCATGGTATCGGTGATTTACCGGTTTGGACTGGCTGCCTCGATCCTGTTTGTGTTTTGCAAGGTAAGAAAATTGACCCTAAAATTTTCTCCTCAGGAACACTTTTTTATGGCCTTATTAGGCATTTTCCTTTTCTCGATAAATTACTGGCTGGTTTATGAAGCTGAAGTTTATCTAACATCAGGTCTCGTTGCCGTCCTTTTTTCATCACTGGTCTTTTTCAACATAGCCAACAATGCCTTGTTCCGGGGGGTGCCCGTAGACAGTAAAACCTTGGTCGGTGCAGTTGCTGGCATTTTTGGCATCTGCCTGATTTTTATGCCTGAAATCCGTTCCTTTGAGTTAGGTGATCAAGGGACAACCGGTCTGATTTTGGGTGTATCATCTGTAATGCTCGCCTCGTTGGGTAATATTACATCAGCCCGTAATACCCAGAAAAAGATTCCGGTAGTCCAGGCCAATGCCTTCGGCATGGCTTATGGTACGCTTGCGTTGCTATTGGTCGCACTGGTTTTGGGAAAGGAGTTTACTTTTTCTTTTTCCGTTTCTTACACAAGTTCCCTGGTCTTTTTATCCCTGTTCGGATCTATTGTGGCTTTCGGTACCTATCTGACCCTGGTTGGTACAATGGGTGCGGATAAAGCATCATATGCGATCATGGTGGTGCCTGTAGTGGCGCTTGTTATTTCTACTTTTGCAGAAGGGTATACTTGGACCATGCCGGCTGTGGCCGGACTTGTATTGGTTCTGGGCGGCAATTTCATGGCCTTGAGCAAGCGGCCCGGATAGCATCAGGCTTTCCCATATACAAATATCGGCTCTGTCATCATAGGAAACGGTTACCGTATTTCTTTTAAAAGAACGTCTGATGCCTTTTTCTTAAGTCAAACAAGCCTGACTGCATAAACTAAATGCATTAGTCCGTCCTGACTATGCATCAGCCTTCCTTATCTTTTTAGCGGATTTTTTAGGCAACAAATGGGTTCATGTTGCATAGTCCAAGGTACTATGTTAATTAGTTTGCCTATGAAACAATATGTAATCGACGGATTGACGCTCAAGGATTATACAGCATTAAAAGACTATCTGGACAGCCATTTAGAGTCGGCTCCCATTGGGGGGATCTACTGGCTTGAGGTAGACCCGGAGTACCTGTCACCTGTCCAGACCGAACACAGGGATTGCGGTCCCCATGTGTTTGGCTTGATGCTGGAAGAATCCTACCTGTCCTGTGAACTGTTAGTAAGAATTAAAACCAATATAAAATGCGACTGTATGGGCTATGCCACCAAAGATCAGCGTGATTGGCTGGTGGACTGGACAGACGCGGTGCTGGAAAAATTATCCATCTGCATTTGATGTTGGGTCTGGATCATATAGATGCTTAAGATCATACCTCTTGGGGGACTTGGTGAAATAGGCCTGAACATGATGGTGGTCGAATACGGCGATGTCATGTTCATTATCGATGCCGGGCTTATGTTCCCGGAAGATTATATGCTGGGTGTGGATATTGTTATCCCTGCCATGGATTATCTGCGGGAAAACCGTGATAAAATCGAAGGGATCATCCTCACACATGCCCATGAAGACCATATTGGTGCTCTGCCTTATCTGTTAAGAGAAATTCGTCTTCCGGTATATGGCACCCCGTTCACACTTGAGATCGTTCGGAACAAGCTCGTTGAGTTTGAACTTAACACCTATGTGGACTTGAACCTGATGAACCCGGGTGAGGTTCTGACCATTGAGCCTTTTGAAATTGAGTTTATCCGGGTAAGTCACTCAACCATAGACGGCGTAGGATTGGCCATTAAAACCCCGGAAGGGGTGGTCGTACATACTGGTGATTTCAGGATCAGCCATTCAGCCGATAAATTCAAAAATACGGATATTTCAAGTTTTGCCAGGTTTGGTGAGGAAGGGGTCCTTGCCCTGATGTCAGATTCCACTAATGTGGAAGTGGAAGGGTATACCATGTCCGAACAGGAGGTGGCCAAAAATCTGGGCAAGCTGATCAGTGCATCCACCGGCCGTGTTATTGTGGCGCTTTTTGCCTCCAATGTATTCCGTATTCAGCAGGTAATTGATATTGCCAGGCGGAACAACCGCAGGGTCGTTTTCAACGGCCGGAGCATGGAGCAGATAACGGATGCAGCCATGCGTCTTGGATATCTCAACTGTCCGCAGGGTATGCTTGTGGATATCAAACAAATCCATAAACTGCCCGATGATCAAGTTGTGATTATCACTACTGGCAGCCAGGGGGAGCCCATGTCTGCCCTGGCCCGGATGGCCTCAGGCGTACACAAGCATATAAACATCCGAAAAGGGGATACGGTTATCCTTTCCTCCAAGTATATTCCGGGCAATGAAAAGGCAATTGCCAATATTATAAATAAGCTTTACCGCAGGGGCGCGGAAGTGGTGTATTCCAAAATTGCCCAGATCCATGCGTCTGGCCATGCCCACCAGGAAGAGCTGAAAATGATGATCAACCTGACCCGGCCCGAGTATTTTATCCCTATTCATGGAGAATACCGGCATTTGGTCGTCCATGCCAGGCTGGCTGAAAAACTGGGCCTGAAGCGTCAAAACGTACTTGTGGCAGAAGATGGCCAGGTCATTGCGTTTGACCAGGAAAACGGCGGCAGAATCGACGGCAAGGTCCATACCGGGCGAATTCTTGTAGACGGAAAAGGCATAGGGGATGTAGGCCGGTCTGTACTCAAGGAACGCAGGGAATTATCCGAAGGCGGACTGGTCGTGGTAACAATGATAATTGATGAAGAAACCGGTGTAGTGCTTTACGGACCGGAATTGGTCTCCAAGGGCTTTGTATTTGATTCTGCCACAGGATACCTGGTGGATGATGCCCAGTGTGTGATTTTGGAAATCGTGGAGGAGATTGAAGCCGGGCTGGAGTCCCGTGTGGAATTGATCCGCAAAAAACTACAGCGGGCACTTAAACAATATTTTGCCTTTGCCATCAACCGCAGGCCGCTTATCGTGCCAATTATTATAGAAGTATGAAAAAAGAACTCTACGGCATTCTTCTTTTCTTTTTTATTATCCTGACCGCGGTCAGCCTTTTTTCCTTTCATGCTGCCGACCCCAGTGTAGGAAATGATTTTTTTACTATACCTGACAAGGTGCACAATCTATTTGGTCTTGTCGGAGCCCATACCGCAGGCCTTTTTGTTTACCTGTTCGGTATAGGCTCTTTGTGGGTCCCCCTTGTTTTATCTTTGCTGGGGCTTTGGTATTTGAAAGAAAAGTCAGCTAGGGTGATATGGCTGACGTTGTTAGGCGGTCTGATTCTTATGATCTCAACAGGCAGTATTTTTTACCTGTTCAAAGACGGCTATCATTTTTCTAATACAATAATGCCGGCAGGTGGCGTAATTGGTAAATGGCTGACAGGCTTCCTGCTTAAATATGCCAATATTACAGGCTGCGTTATAATTCTCATTTTCTTTGTGATGATTGGGTTTACCCTGGTTACAGGTCTCTCCCTCAAGGATTTGGCCAGGTTTGCCTGGGATCGTATTGTAAACCTTGGGCAAACCATTAGAAACGATCTAAGCGAGGCGTTTGATTACACCCGGAACCGGATTTATCAATTCCGGGAAGACCGCAAAGCTGCAAGGCTGGAGCGGGCTCAAAAGCTTGAGGAAATGGCTGCCATACCCCAGGAAACTGAAACGGATGCAGACTTTATTGAGAACACCCAAAGTGCTGTGCCGGTATCTGTGCCAACCGTCATGGATGAGCCTGATCCTCCAAAGAAATCTAGAATCAAGAAACCTGAAAAGCAAAATGAAGAAGACCAGTCTCTTGATGACCTGTTTGCCCCCAATATTGTAGAAGTTAAAACAGATGATAAAGAATACCTGGCAGATCCTCTGGTTAAAGATATCCGGGAACAGCCTGATTTTATTTTGCCTAAGCTGAATTTTCTTGATGAAAAAACCAAGATCCGGCGACAGATTGACACAGACGGTCTCCAGAGCAAGGCAAGGATTTTAGAAAGCAAGCTTAACGACTTTAATGTCAAAGGGGAAGTGGTTGAAATTTTGCCGGGCCCTGTTATCACAACCTTTGAATACAGGCCTGCACCAGGCATTAAACTGTCCAAAATTGTCGGTTTGTCAGATGACCTTGCTTTGGCATTGTCTGCGATTTCCATCCGTATTGTGGCACCCATACCAGGCCGTGATGTTGTGGGGATTGAAATACCCAATGAGGAACGTGAACTGGTCAATTTAAGAGAGATGGTTTCATCCAAAGAGTTTGTCCAATCAGCCTCTCTTTTGACCTTAGGCCTTGGAAAAGACCTTTTGGGGCAGCCCGTTGCCACCAAAATGGATAAAATGCCCCATTTGCTTATTGCAGGCGCCACAGGAACCGGTAAAAGTGTCGGCTTAAACTCAATGATCATAAGTCTTTTATATAAAGCAACGCCTGATGAAGTAAAGCTGATCATGGTGGATCCAAAGCGTATTGAGCTGTCTGTTTACAATGATATTCCCCATTTGATTACACCGGTGGTCACAGATATGAAAAAGGCCACCAATGCCTTGTTTTGGGCTGTCAGGGAAATGGAACGCCGGTATGAACTTTTGGAAATGTCCGGTTTAAGAAATATTGGCCAGTACAATGAGATGGTACAGGAAAAACTTGAGGCGGCAGGGGCTGAAGGAGTTACCGAAGAAGACGCAAGCCC
>JAKSAU010000890.1 GCA_022361535.1 Desulfobacterales bacterium | reverse complement strand
GGCGGTACCTGCAATTGCGGTTTTGGGATTTGTGTCCGTGGGAACCGCATTTGGCGAATTTGGCGGATTGTCTGCCTGGTTTGATGCAGTTCCGGCTGAGCCCATGGGACTGTTTACTGCAATCGGCATATGCGTAGCTTCCTTTATTTCAGGGGGAACGCTTACTCCTGATTTCACCAGGTTTTCAAAGAACACAAAAATTGCAGTATCCACAACGGTAATTGCTTTTTTCCTTGGTAACAGCCTGATGTTTTTGTTCGGTGCTGTGGGCGCGACTTTTTACCAGCAGGCAGATATTTCAGAAGTTTTGCTTAAACAAGGCATGATTGTTTGGGCCATGGTTATCCTGGGATTGAATATCTGGACCACCAATGACAGTGCTCTTTATGCCTCAGGTCTCGGGTTTTCAAATATCACGCGTCTGCCCAAAAAACTGTTGGTATTGATCAATGGTGCATTGGGCACCATTATGGCCCTTTACCTTTACAATAACTTTGTGGGATGGCTCAGTTTTCTCAACACCATGCTACCTTCAATAGGCGGGGTGATCATCGCCGATTACTTCCTGGTTAAAAAAGGGTGCTATGGGTCTCTTGGTGACACACGGTTTGAAGCAATTCGTCCTACTGCAATCATTGCCTGGCTGGCAGGTGTTCTGGCTGCACGTTATCTACCCGGCATTGCACCGGTTAACTCAGTGTTCTGCGCTATTGGTGTATATCTGATAGCTGAGCAAGTCGCTGCAATGGTGGGTTCCGGAAAAGCTGTTAAATCCTGATCAGCAGCAAGATAATATAAAAAAGAAAACCTGGCAGAATTTTGATTATCCTGCCAGGTTTTTTTATTTGATTTAAGAACAGTAGACTAAATCACCGGGGCAAAAAATGTTTCCGGCTGTTTATGCTCGGAACAATTTTCATTCAGCCACCGGGCTTTGTCTCTCATGGGACCTTCTTTGATCTGTCTTGCCTGGTTCGGGCAAGCCTTGATGCATGCGCAGCAGAAAATACAACGGATGTCCACCGTGGTATAGCCGTTGATCTCATCTACAGCATCCTTTGGGCAGACCGTAACACAGGTGCCGCAATTGTCACAGTCAGCTGTTACCTGGACAAATTCAAAAGCACCTTTGCCCATGCCTTCTTTGTATGGGAAATTTCCCGGAACATCCAACGGACCAATGTTTGCAATATGCTCTTCATTTTCTACAAGCGCGGCTATCTTTTCCCCAAAAAGAACAGCCTTTTTAAGGTCATTTTTATCCGGCCTGCTTCCTGCAATGGGAATATCGTCACTTGAGAAGGAATGTTCGCCAATAAATGCAGATCCTGCAACAGGGATAAAACCGCAGTCCTGGGAAATATCTTTCAACTCGAGCAGGGCATCTTCAAATTCCCTGTTTCCGTATAAGACTGTAAGAGCGGCAGGGGTGCCGGTTGCCTTTATGGTTTTGAAAAATTCGGCAGCATCTTCCGGTAAACGACCGGCATAAACCGGTGCGCCAAGCAGTACAATGTCTGAATCATCAAACTGGGGACAGGCTGACATGCGGTGGGCAGGACGGGTGACATCAATCGTTCTGACCGCATTATTGGCTAAGCCGAGACGCTCGGCCAGTGCATTTGCAGCTGTTTCAAGTATGGTACGTGTTGTCTTTGTGGGACTAAAATAAACAAGTGTGATAGTTTTCATTTAAGATTGCTCTGAATAACTATGGTTAACGGATCTTCACTTTTTGGACAAACGGCGAGATAATCTTTTTAAGATTTTCCATTTCGTCCGGGGTGAAAAAGTTATCTTCCTGCTTGAGAAATTCCGGATCAAGGATTTCTACATTCCTTGAACAGGGCTGGAGCACATAAGATGCTGTACCCTGGATCAACTCTCCTATATTCCTCATGATTTCAGTAGTGATATAAGGTTTTACGCAGGTGGTCCTGAACTCGTAAGCTGTAGCCTTTTCCATTATCAGACTGATGCTTTGCTGGATTCGGCCCACATGATCCGGATTCTTCATGACCATAGGATAATGGGCTAGATCGGTTTTAATATCCATGGCCAGATAATCCACAAGCTTTTGATCCAAAAGAGATTCAAGCACCTTTGGCCGGGTGCCGTTTGAGTCCAGCTTGATTTTGTATCCCAATGCCCGGACGCGTTTGATAAAGTCTTCGAGATCCTTTTGCAACGTGGGCTCTCCACCGGTGATGGCCACACCGTCCAGCATGCCTTTACGTTTTTCAAGGAATGCAAGAACTTCTTCCTGGGTATAAATGGAACTGCCGGTCCCGCTGCCCGTGTCAGGGGCTACGGAACCGGCAGCCAAGTCCGGATTATGGCAGTAGGGGCAGGTGAAGTTGCAGCCGGGTGTGAACACGACGCAGGCTATCTGCCCCGGAAAATCAATCAGGGAGTTTTTCTGAAATCCGCCGATGTGCATATGTGACTCTTAAGACGCTACTTTGTGCGTGTTGTAGGTCTTGCGCATGCAAAATTCAGTCTGCTTGCCGTTATTCCACTGGCCAACAGGTCTCAGGTATCCAACCACCCTGGAGTAGACTTCTGTGTCTGAGTCGCAGGTTGCGCATTTTTCATGCTCGCCAGAAATATACCCGTGAGAGGGGCAGACAGAGAAGGTCGGGGTCAGGGTGAAGTATGGCAGGCGGAAACTATTAGATACTTTGGACACCACCTGTTTAACCACCTCCGTATCTTCCACTTCCTCGCCCAGGAAAAGGTGCTGGACTGTGCCGCCGGTGTACTTGGTTTGCAGGTCGTCCTGGAGCTCCAGGGCTTCGAACAGGTCGTCAGTATAGTTGACCGGCAAATGGGTGGAGTTGGTGTAAAAGGGATCTGACCCACTCTGGAACTCTTCTTCATTGGCGCAGACAATGTTTTTGAATTTTTTCTTATCCAGATTGGCAAATCTATAGGTGGTGCCTTCAGCAGGGGTGGCTTCCAGGTTGAAGATTTCACCTGTGGTTTCCTGGAGCGCTTCTATCTTGGAGCGGATATGGTCCATGACTTTAACGGCAAATGCCTGGCCTTTGGCTGTAGCAATCCCGTAATTCTCACCCATGAAGTTGATGCAGGCTTCGTTCATGCCCAAAACGCCAATGGTGGAAAAGTGATTACGCCAGTAAACCCCAGTGCTTTCCTTGATTTTTCTCAAGTAGAATTTTGAATAGGGATACAGATTGCCGTCTGTAAATTTTTCAAGAATCTTACGCTTGATACTCAAAGAGTCTGCAGAGATTTCAATGAGCTTATCCAGACGATCCAGGAAGTCTGCTTCATCCTGGGCCACATACCCGACCCTGGGCAGGTTCAAGGTAACAACACCGATGGAGCCGGTCAAAGGATTGGCACCAAACAGGCCACCGCCGCGTTTGCGCAGCTCCCGGTTGTCCAGGCGCAGCCGGCAGCACATGGATCTTGCATCTTCAGGATCCATATCGGAATTAACAAAGTTGGAGAAATAGGGGATGCCGTACTTTCCAGTCATCTTCCAGATGTTTTCAAGCTTTGGATTGCTCCAGTCAAAATCCTCGGTGATATTGTATGTCGGGATGGGGAACGTAAATACACGGCCTTTGGCATCCCCTTCCATCATAACTTCTGCAAAAGCGGCATTGATCATGTCCATCTCATCCTGGTATCCGGCATAGGTCTCTTCCTTGTATTCGCCGCCGATGATAATAGGAGAATCTTTCAGGGTAGAGGGGACATTAAGATCCATGGTGATGTTGGTAAACGGTGTCTGGAAACCAACCCTGGTGGGAATATTAATGTTGAATACAAATTCCTGGAGAGCCTGTTTGACTTCCTTATATTCAAGGTTGTCGTACCGGACAAAAGGGGCAAGCAGGGTATCAAAGTTTGACATGGCTTGGGCACCGGCAGCTTCACCCTGGAGCGTGTAGAAAAAGTTGACAATTTGTCCTAAGGCAGATCTAAAATGTTTAGGCGGAGAGGATTCCACTTTACCGGCAACACCTTTAAACCCTTCTACGAGAAGATCCTGAAGATCCCAGCCCACACAATATACGGACAAAAGGCTTAGGTCATGGATATGGATATCTCCTGCATAGTGGGCATCTCTCACTTCCGGGGGATAAATTTTGTTGAGCCAGTACTCTGCGGTAATGTCTGAGGAAATGTAGTTGTTCAGCCCCTGGAGTGAGTAACTCATATTGGAGTTTTCTTTTACTTTCCAGTCCATTTGGCTGATGTAGGATTCCATGAGACCCACATTTTCATCAATGGCGATTTTACGGATCTGGTTGTGCTGTTCACGGTAAATAATATAGGCTTTGGCAGTTTTGTAAAACGGGGAATCCAACAGGACCCGTTCAACAATGTCCTGAATATCCTCTACTTCGGGGATGGGTCCAAGCTGAAGATCCCGGGCCAGGGTCAATACACGCATGGTTAGTTTTTTGGCTTCCCTGCCGTTAAATTCTGTTGTTGCCTCACCTGCTTTGATCAAAGCATTGGTGATCTTGGATGAATCGAATTCAGCTACCCGTCCGTCACGTTTTTTGATTTGCTCAAACATCTGCCACCTCTTGAAATCTGATTGGAATTAGCTTATCTTGTTGCCTGATGCCGCAGGAAAGTCCATCCTGGTATCTCCCGGGCTGGCGTCAGATTTATCGCAATATATAGTGTCGTGTCAAGAGAAAAAAACTATATATTGTGTTTTTAACATAAATTGAACATGGATGCAAATGCAGTTAGACCAAAATCCTTACTTTAGAAAAACCATAACCCCCTGGTATGATTCCAACTTTGCCTGCTGGGTGCTGATCTGGATTATGGTGGTGGTGTTCTGCTTTTCTGTGGCCGGAGTCTTTGTCGCCAATGCCGATCCATCGTTTGTGCCCCACATCTGGTTTCCATGCATGCTGGGAGGTATGGCCGCCTTTTTGGTCGTTAAAATTTTTTTTAGGCTGCGTGCCAGAGATAAACACGATTGATTCAGCCTTTTAAACCATTGACCACTTCAATGAGGTGGTGCAGAATTTTTGCAGTAACTCCCCAAATTACCACATCTTCATAAGGATAGGTCAGTTCCATGATGTTGGGCGTTCTTCCGTTATACCCTTTTTCTTTATGAACAGACTCCAGATGGGCAAAGGGAATTTTAAACACCCTTGAAATTTCTTCGGTGTCAAAAGAAATGGTGTCCTTCTGGTTCCAGATTCCGGTAAATGCCTGGATGTCTTTATGATTCAGGGTCTGGAAGTGACCTAAAGACCCCATGACCTGAACATTACTCTCAATAATGCTCATTTCTTCTTCTAATTCCCGTAAAGCAGCATGTTTTGGAGACAGGTCATTTTCATCCACATGACCGCCTGGGAACGCCATCTGGTTTCGCCAGGGGTAACCTTCCTTGTCCGCTTTCTGGATAAAAAGCAGGGATGGATCTGAATTGAACAAAAAAAGCGCGATAACACTAGTGGGTTGATAGACGGAAGGATCCGGTGGCAGTGGATGATCTGCTGCGGTAACAGCTGAATGAATTTTCTCAATACATGCTGACTGGTCCATGGGCCTCCTAATGTAGAATTGCGATATCAACATAAAACCTATCCAGGTTTATGTCAAACCAGGGGAAGAAGGGTTAAGGC
>JAKSAU010000462.1 GCA_022361535.1 Desulfobacterales bacterium | reverse complement strand
CGCGTACCCTTGGGTGCAGGCAGCCATGTTGTCTGATCTAAAGGCTCAGAAAAAGGCAGGCGATAATCTTCCCCATACATCATCTGCCCAATCAGTCCCATGCGAGATTGCAATACATCTTCATCAACAGGACAAATACCTACGCCAAAAGCATTGGCAATAGCGACTTGTTCCTGATAGAACGCATACTGCACACGACCGACACAAGGAGATACGCCATGAGCATAGATGTCATAAACAGCATCTTTTGTACCCACATTGGGGATAATTCCCCAGTTCTCAATGGTGCCGGTATTCAAAACAACAGCAGGTACATGCAAAAGGACATTTACATTTGAAAGGCCTATATCCAGTACGGTATCGCCTTGAATAAGGGTTGTTGCATCCAATGCAGGGATTTCTTTGCTGGCAGACAGATATGTGTCAAAATCGCTGGAAGGCAGCGTATCAACTCGAATTTCATTTTCCCGGTACATGACGTTAACAACATCCGTTTCTGTTTCCATGTTATTAAAATCCGTCAGCCGGGCACCGTAGACCAATGATGAGTATCCTGCAATTATGACTTTGGTATTCAAACCTTTTTCACGCATGATCCGGCGAAGAATCAGACTCCCGTAATTATCCGGAAAAATACTGACAGTCTGTCCGTCTTCCAGCAGGGGAGCCAGTTCTTCAAAAATTTGTTCAAACCCTTGAGCCTGGGCAGACACCAAAATATGATTTGCTCCGTGCACAGCTTCTTTCATGTCATAGGTCACCATGTCTATCACTGCTGTGCCGTTTCGCTTAAAATTTTCATGGTTCATTTCAATGCCTTCAAAGCAAATACGGCGGCTATTTAAGATGCCTTTGACCTTATTGTTGAACCTTGTAAATTCATACATTCTGACTTGGGCACCGCCAAGTTTACAATCGGCAGCCAATGCATGTGCACCGTTTCCTGCGCCAATAACGGTTATAATTGCCATTTGGTGTTCTCCTGTTAGTTAAAAACTATTCATTTTTAATGAACTCATGTGGTCTGTTGCTAAAAAGCAATTTGAAAATAGACGTCTGTACGAACTGCCAAGATGCTTTTTTTAGCAAAGCGTTCCTTGTTTCCTTTTAACCTTGAACACGAATTCATCCGTAGTGGCCATGCAGTCTTTTTGAAGCTGGTAGATATTCTCAATAGTACCATCCACGGTATCATGTACGACTCCCTCAATGCTGCTAGAACTCAGACCTTTCTCTGCCATCAGCATTGCCTGCAATGCACCGCTTAAGCCTGTGTAGGATCTAAAGGCACAGCTTGGTTTGGCTCCATCGCAGATAACACCTGCCAAATTGCCTAAAACAGTCCGTATAGTGTCGGAAATCTGTTGCTTGGAAGCACCGTGCAGAAAGGCAACACCGCTGGCTGCTGCGGCAGGCGCCACACCGGAGCAATAACACATTGGAGACAAGTGCGCGTATTCATTGGAACGATAGTCCAAATAAATATTTATCAAGTTAGACAGCGCAACCGCGCGCATAATTTCAGCCTCACTGCAGTTACGAAAATCTCCGGCTGCAATAGGCGCCATGCTGCAAATAATACCCTGGTTACCGCTTCCGGTGTTGCTCATGGCAGTATAGTCACTGCCGCCCATACGTGCATCTAAACCAGCGGTAGTCCATTTGAGGATGTGTGTAATCTCATCATTTGCAACGAGCCCTTTGTCGATTTGTTCTTGAAGCGTACGGGCGACCTGAAGACCGTAGCCAGTCTCCATTCCGTCCTTGCAGACCCCGCGGGTCAGTTCAATCGCAGTTTTAATATGTGCCAGCTCGCTGATATCGCAATTGGTACAAAAATCGTATATGCTTTCCACTGAGAGGAAGGAAGAATCAACGTGGTTGGCCTTCTCGGTATCGAATGCCGCAGCTTCTTCTTCGCGGTTGCCAAGCAGCACTTTACCATCCTGCTCAATGTATTTGATACCATTGTGCTCGCTCCACATACTTACGATTGCAGTATGCTTGTCGGTCTCAACTGTAGTTTTCAGATAAATCGATGGGGCTGGGGTTACCATGTCAATGGTAAGTTTTCCTTCTTCAACTAACTCTTCTATAAGTTCTTCTGCATTTTTCACGTCCGTTTGTGTTACTTTGCTCAGCACTTCCATGTCCAAGTCTGCATCACCTGCGATGATACCGAGAACCGTCGATAGGAACCCACCGCGTTTTCCACCGGTATTTGGGATGCCCACCGACTGAACGCCAATAACCATCAGGCCGGATCCTTCCAGGTGAATGTGTTTTATTTCACCTGGTGCATATTTGCGGGCTGTTGCAGCATTAAGTGCAAATGCCACCGGTTCGGTGCATCCCAATGCCGGTATAAGTTCGTCCTTCATAACTTTTACAAACGCATCTTTCTCCATGATTAACTCCTTTAATTCTTTATACATGGTTAAATATTTGCACTGGCACCCATGCTCTGCAGAGTTGACATGCAACGTACCCAGCCACGACAACTCAAACCCTTTAGCGTATTTATGTTCGCTATCACGGACGACAAGCTCAAAAAAACGCCAACGCTAAAATTTTCTGAAAGCAAACCAACCTTTTATCCGTTATAGCGGACAAACCTGCGAGTGTCAACAAAACATCTGAAATCATTTCAAATACACGACATATCAGGTATGTGAAAAATAAATTAATCGGATTTCCATACGTTATAAAGGAAACAGCCTTGAAACGCTACTCATAGCTGACTATGAAATGTGCGATTGCGTCTATTTCACCTTTGTTTATATATGTATGATTTTCTTTTGGATCAAATTCAATGGCACTACCCGCTTTGAGGTGATAGGTCTTTGTTCCGACGACCAAGTCGATGTCGCCCTGGGAAACCAATAAATATTCTTTATTACTGTTTTTATGGTGTACTGCAGAATAATTGCATCCGGGTTTTAGGATACCGTAGAAAAACTCAAACCCGCTTAACGGTGAAAATGGAAAAATGCAATAAAGGAGAATACGGTCTTCATTGTCTGTAAGTGGGACCATATTGTCGATGTTTTTTACATCATATTGCTTGTCTGTATATTCCAACAGGGTTTCAAATTTAATTCTCAGGCCATTTGCAATTTTCCAAACCGTGGCCAATGTCGGAATCGATTCAGAACGCTCTATCTGGCTGAGCATCGTTTTGCTCACTCCTGTCATGGAAGAAACCTCACTGAGGCTCAGCCCCATCTTATTTCGAGTGTTTTTAAGCTTTTCTCCCAACGCGGAAAAATCATTCATATACTTTTACCTTTTTCCATTGTCTTGTGTGGTTCAGCCAAACATACCTAAAAAAACAACATACAAGCGGCCCGAACTATTGAAACCGTCTCGGTACACCATAAAATATTTGCACTCAAGATAAAAGCCTAATAGTTTCCCACCACTTTATTCAACTTATTATGCATCTTGAATTACAATTCATTAAAAAACCATTTGACAAATTAATTTCTTTAAATATAGACTCTTATAAAAATAGACTGAGCGCTCGATCAGTTTTCTCCGAATCTCCGAGCACGCGCTGCTGAATCTGCACCTGTGAAATATCTTTTTACCCTTAACCTAAGAAGGAGGACAGGGTGGATTTTGACCTAACCAAAGAACAGGAAATGATCCGTAAAGAAGTCAGGAAATTCGCCACAAAGGAGATCGCCCCCATTGCAGGAGAGCTTGACGAAAAAGAAGAATTTTCAGAAGAGCTAACGCGAAAAATGGGAGAAATCGGCTTGTTCGGTATGTTTGTATCCGAAGAATACGAAGGTCAGGCGATGGACTACATCTCCTATATCATTGCTGTAGAAGAGATCGCCAGGATTGACGGGTCACAGGCCGCCACCATTGCGGCCGGTAATTCATTGGGTATCGGCCCGATATTCTATTTTGGGACCCAAGAGCAAAAGCAAAAATACCTGCCCAAACTCTGTGCAGGCGAAGGGTTGTGGGGATTTGGTCTTACCGAGCCTACAGCCGGTTCAGATGCAGGCGGTTCCAAGACCACCGCAGTTCTGGACGGAGACGAATGGGTAATAAACGGTTCTAAAATATTCATTACCAATGCAGCCTGCGATATGACCATGGGCGTGACTGTCCAGGCCATTACCGGGGAACGGGAAAATGGCAAACCCGAATACTCATGCATCCTGGTCGAAGCAGGAACCCCTGGTTTCAAAGCCGTGCCAATGCATAATAAAATGATGTGGCGCTCATCCAATACTGCTGAACTTTACTTTGATAATGTCAGGGTACCAAAGGAAAACATCCTGGGTAATAAAGGGGACGGTTTTCATCAGATGCTGGCGACCCTGGACGGTGGGCGGCTGTCCATTGGAGCCATGGGGTTGGGCGGGGCTCAAGGGGCCTATGACCTGGCCTTAAAATATGCTAAAGAGCGGGAGCAGTTTGGACAGCCCATTTCAAAATTCCAGGCGGTGGCGTTTAAGCTTGCTGACTGTGCCATGGAAATTGAATGTGCCAGGAACCTGCTGTACAAAGCCTGCTGGCTTAAGTCCAATCATCGTCCCTTTGAAAAGGAGGCTGCCATGGGCAAGCTTTACTGTTCAGAAGTGATGAGCCGTGTTGTTGACCATGCCGTCCAGATCCACGGCGGGTACGGGCTGATGAAAGAATATAATGTAGAACGGTTTTACCGCGACCAGAAATTGCTGGAAATCGGGGAAGGCACCTCTGAAGTCCAGCGCATTGTCATCTCAAGATACATTGGATGCTGATCCATAAGGATAGTAATAAGGAAAAACAAATGACTGATGCTCCCCTTTTAATTGTTGAAGAAAAAAACAACGCTGCCGTGCTGACCCTGAACCGGCCCAAGGTAATGAACTGCCTGAATTTTGATCTTCTTTTGGCAGTCCGGGATCAAATAGAGGCACTTCAATACCGCAGCGATATCCGGTGTGTTATCCTGACCGGTGCCGGAGAAAAAGCCTTTTGTGCCGGGGCTGATCTCAAAGAAAGGGCAACACTGACCCAGGATGAGGTTAAAAAATTCATTTTAACCATACGCAATCTGCTCACCTCCATCCAGAATCTGCCTATCCCGGTAATTGCCGCAGTCAATGGGGTGGCACTTGGCGGGGGGACCGAGCTGGCACTGGCCTCTGATATCAGGATTGCGTCGCAGACAGCCTCTATGGGCCTGACTGAAACGCGCCTTGCCATTATCCCCGGGGGTGGAGGTACCCAGCGCCTGCCCCGGATTATAGGTGTGGCCAAAGCAAAGGAACTGATCTTTACGGGCCGGCGTGTTGATGCCGCCGAAAGCCTGGATATCGGACTGGTCAACCAGGTGGCAGCCCCGGAAAAACTCATGGACGCCTGCCTTGACATGGCAGCACAGATTGCCGAGACAGGCCCTATAGCCGTAGAAATGGCCAAATACGCCATTGACAAAGGCATTGAAACAGACCTTGCCACAGGCCTTGCCATTGAATCCAATGCCTATAGGGTCACGATTCCCACAGAAGACCGTATTGAGGGACTGACCGCTTTCAGGGAAAAACGTAAACCTGTATATAAAGGGAGATAAGACCATGACCGACAACCGTGCATTCTGGCTTGCCGAAGAAGAGACGCTCCTTGCCCGGCAACAGGAAGCCATCTGGCCCGGGGGACAGGCTGCAGTCGACCTCCTTGCCAAGCGGAACAAAAGACCGGTAAGGGATTTAATCACCGATCTTATTGATCCGGACACCCCTTTTTTCGAACTGTCTTTACTGGCAGGATTCGGTATGGGCTACCCGGGTGTGGATGACGTGCCCTGCGCAGGAATAGTCACCGGTATCGGGAAGATCCACGGCAACTGGACCATGATCATGGCAAACGACTCCAGGGTGAAGGCCGGCACCTATTTTCCCATAACCCTAAAAAAACACATGCGTGCCCAGGCAATTGCCGAACGCTGCGGTTTAAACTGTGTTTATATTGCAGACTCCGGCGGGGTGTTTTTACCCATGCAGGCGGATGTGTTCCCTGACGATCAGCATTTTGGGTCCATCTTTTACAACATGGCCAGGATGTCTGCCAAAGGGCTGCGCCAGGTTACGCTGTCTACCGGCGGAAATACAGCCGGTGGTGCATACATTGTCTTCATGGCTTGTGAGTCAGTCATGATTGACCACCAGTCTTTTTCATTCCTTGGCGGCCCTCCCTTAGTAAAAATGGCAACAGGTGAAGAAATCTCTGCCGAAGATTTAGGCGGTGCAAGGGTACATACAAGCGTATCAGGCGGTGCCGATCATATTTGCGGAGACCAAACCGAAGCCATCACACGGGTAAGAGAACTGCTTTCATTGACCAAACCCCAGACTGTTCACCTTCACCGGTACCAGGAACAGGAACCGTCAATACCTTTGGATAGTCTATATGATGTTCTGCCAACTTCCCCCCACCAGGGAATGAACGGATACGAAGTCATCCAGGCCATTGCAGACGGGTCCTATTTTATTGAAGCCAAAAAGAATTTTGCCCCGGGCAGAGGGTCCAATATCCTGACCGGTAAAATTAGAATCAAAGGGCTGCCTGTGGGCGTGATCTGCTCCAATGGGGCAGGAATCATTTTCCATGAGGCGGCTAAAAAGGTCACTGAATGGGTTGTCAGGTGCTCCTATGAAAAAATTCCGCTTCTCTTTATCCAGGGAGCACCCGGATACATGGTCGGATCGGAATCCGAGCACGCAGGGATCGGAAAATATGGAGCAGACATGGTGAGGGCGGTCTCCTGTGCTCAGGTGCCTAGAATTCAATTGGTAATAGGACCTGACAATGGAGCAGCGAACTACGGCATGTGCGGGCGGGCCTATCGTCCCCATTTCCTGTTCTCCACCATGCGGGCCAGAACCTCTGTGATGAGCGGCAAAAGCGCAGGCGGTGTTCTGCTTTCCATTGAGCAGGCAAAAAGCCAGAAAAAGGGAACGCCCATGACAGATGAGCAAGTGGCCGCCTTCCAACAGAAAATGATAGACAAGTATGATGGCGAAGCCCATCCCTTTTTCTGCGGATCCAGGCTGCTCAACGACCGGGTTTTAAAATTCAGTGAAATACGGGACTGGCTCGCATTTGCTTTTGAAGT
>JAKSAU010001233.1 GCA_022361535.1 Desulfobacterales bacterium | reverse complement strand
CTTTGTCAAAAGCTCAGGGGTTTCTTTGGAAAAATCGATCCACGGATTCTTACCTAAGGTTTCGGCTCCCTGGACGCCGGGTTCTTTATACCGCATGACAAAATGATCAGGACCGTGTGCATAGGCCACCACAAGACCGTATTCGGCATCAAAGAATCCGCCATGGGGAACCAGTCCAGGATAACTGATCCGCCAGGCATGCCCGCTTTCTTCGACATGACCGAAGGTCAGTTTGCCGACCACATTTCCTGGAAGAACAAAAAACCATGTATAAGGTCCTCCGGATACGATGGTCATGACTTCATCTATTCCGATATTGTCTTCAGAACTGTTTACATGCAGTTTGCCGAATTTTTCCTGAAGATAGATTGTTATGTCAGGGCTTAATGATTTCATATCGTATACTTTGGGGTAAGGTGGTACGCCGATTTCAGATGTTGAAAGAGAGCCGCCGCGATAGGCCGTGGGTTTTCTGCCGGCTTGCTTAATTTCCTCCAGCAGGCCTTGCCGGTCCAGTGAGAAAATTGATAAAAGCGTATCTGCTTCATCCGTGGTCAAGGCACGGCTTTGTGATGTCTTTAGAATTTGGCCGGCTTCTTTGGGACGCGTAAGGGTACTGACCCTGACACCGATGGCACGTAAAACGTCATTGATTTGGTTTACCCCGTATGTTGAAGGAGAACCGTCGCTGTAAGCAAGTTCAATGAAGCCTTCATTGTTGTGAGGGGCGGGTTCGTTAGTGTTTGCGGTAAAGCCGTAAATAATGGCTGAGGCAAAGATCATAAGTACTATTATTTTAAATGATGTTTTCATAGTATAAATCCTCCAATTTATGCGGACAGCTTTAAGATTTGTTTTTTTGTTGCAGTGTGTCTTGTCCGTTTTTAATTGTTAAAACAATTCTTATGCCAAAGGTGTGTTTATTTGTTAGTCGTTGAAATGATTGAGTTTATGGCTTTTTCTTTCGAAGTGTAATCTCAAAATATTGAGATATCTCAAATCATGCATACATTTATCTCAAATATTTGAGGTAAATGTGTAAAGGTTCAGTGACAAGGTGGCGTTATGACTCATGCCCAAGACAGATTAAAAGAACTTGAGGAGAACTGCAGGCTTTCCAAAGACCGATGCAGTGAATACGTAAATGCGCTTAAAGAAGCTAATGTATCCCTTGAAGAACTGGTATCCCAACTAAAGGCGTCAGAGAATATCATCAAGGAAAGTGAAGCAAAGTTTCGTAAAATATTTAAGTATGCCCCCTTTGGCGCATGTATCAATGATCTTGAGGGGAATGTCCTTTTGGTGAATCGTGCCCTTTGTCAAATGATGGGCTATTCAAAAGAAGAGTTGAAGAAAATGCATTTTTCCCAGATTACGCATCCGGATGACCTGGATAGTAATCAGGTGCTTTTTGAAAAAATGATGGCCAATGAAATAGATCATTACAACATGGAAAAAAGATATATCCGGAAGTCCGGGGACATTTTCTGGGCAAGCCTTGCGGTTATTATTGTGGACGACAGCCAGGCCGGAGAGAAAATGATTATCGCGATGATCGAAGATATTTCAAAGCAAAAGAAAATCCAACAGGAGCTCAAAGCGCATCGGGATAATCTTGAGACAATTGTCGCAGAGCGAACTTCTGAAATACAATTGTTAAAAGATCGGCTGCAAGCTGAAAATATATTACTTAAGCAAGAACTTGCCGATTCCATTCAATATGGGACGATTATCGGTCAAAGCCAGGTGATGAAAAATGTCATATCCCAAATAGAGTTGGTCTCATCAACCAGATCCGGCGTGCTGATCCAGGGAGAGTCGGGAACTGGTAAAGAACTCGTTGCCCGTGAAATTCACACTCACAGCAGCCGTAGTAATGCTGCATTCATAAGGGTCAATTGTGCCGCCATCCCCAAGGAACTTTATGAAAGTGAATTTTTCGGTCATGTGAAAGGCGCTTTCACAGGAGCTGTAAAGGACAGGCTTGGCCGGTTTGAAGCAGCGAACGGAGGTACGATTTTTTTAGATGAAGTCGGTGAAATCCCCTTATCCCTTCAAAGCAAGTTACTGCGTGTTCTCCAGGAAGGGGAATATGAACGCCTTGGTGAAGAGAGAACACGAACTGTTGATGTCCGTGTTATTGCGGCTACCAATAAAAATTTAATAGATGAGGTTAAAAAGAAAAGATTCCGGGATGATCTTTTTTACAGGCTGAATGTATTCCCTATTCAGATTCCTCCTCTAAGGGACCGGATAGGTGACATTCCTTTATTGAGCGCTCATTTTATAGAAAAACTTTCAAAAGAAATGAACCGCACTGAGCCGGAACTGACCAAAGCAAATATCATGGATCTGCAGTCCTATGATTGGCCGGGAAACGTCCGTGAACTTGAAAATACAATTGAAAGGGCCATGATTTTATCAAGATCAAAACGGTTGAACTTTAGTTTTATCCTTGAGCCAGAAGGCAGTCTTGCAACCAATGGAGTAGAAGGGAGATCAGTTGCAAATACAGAGGGCATTTTGTCTATTAACGATATTCGACAGCTTGAGCGCGAAAATATGATCCGGGCTTTGCGGCATTGTAACTGGAAGATTTACAATCAAGATGGTGCAGCCAAACTGCTCGGTATTAAACCGACAACGCTGATTGAACGAATGAAACGGATGAATATAAAAAAGCCAGGAAAATAAAGGTCTTATCCATTTTTTTTAATCCCATTACCGTTGACACACCTTCATTCATAATCATATTTAAAGCGTCTAGCATTTCAATAAAAAGTTAGGCTTGAATCAAACTTAACGTCGTTCTAATTCCATTGACTTAAAGCAATCAAAGGAAGGTAATATGATTTGTATGACAGGAAGCGGCGGGACACTTGGTTCTGAAGTCATCCGGCAACTTATCTCTGAAAAGATATCTTTCCGTGGTGCCTTTTTTTCCAAAGAAAAAGCAAAAACAGCCCGTTTGAAAGGCATTGAGGCAGTAACAATCGACTATAATATGCCTGAAACACTTTTGGCTGCATTTCAAGGCTGCGAAAAACTATTTTTGTTAGGACCCAATACACCTGACCAGACAAGGCTTGAGCTGAATGCTGTTGAAGCTGCGAAAACTGCCGGTATCCGGCACATCGTAAAGCAATCTGTAATGGGGGCAGCTGACCAGTCTTACAGTTTGGCAAAGGTCCATTATCCGGTTGAAGAGGCGATAAAATCGAGTGGGATCGCCTGGACATTTCTCCGTCCGAACAGTTTTATGCAGAATCTTGTGACCTATATGGGGGAGAGTATTAAAACTCAAAGGGTATTTTACAGTTCAAGCAGCACAGCCGGAATCAGCCACGTTGACGTTCGCGATATTGCAACTGTGGCCCTTAAGGCGTTGACAACTCAAGGCCACGAACAAATGGCTTATACATTAACCGGTCCTGAGGCCTGGACTTATGACAAGCTTGCAGATGAGCTGACAAAAGCCCTCGGTCGTAAAATCCGCCACATCAATCTATCTACGACAGATTATAAAAGCGGAATGTTGGCCCAGGGAATGCCCGAGGAAATAGCAGATAGAATGCTGGATCTGGAACGCTACTTTCGCGAGGGAAACGCAAGCCGCATAACCAATGATATAAAGCAAGTGACTGGGCAGGAACCAAGACAGTATTCTGAATACATCAGGCAAATAGCTGCAGCAGCTTTTCAGTAAAGAGCCTTACCACATTTTCAAAAAGTAGAGCACGTCAGCGGTCTTATCTTGAGAGTGCTTTTTTATGAATGCCCGGGTGTTTATTGACATCTATCTTTCTAACGTCTATGTTTTTAGAATCATTAAGCAATTCAATGAGAAACCAAAATGATTTATAAAATCGTCGTCACATGTTCCTTTTGCGTGTTTGGTAGGCGCGATTAAAAAGAGGAGGGCATCTGTATGAAACTAAATGCAAAATTACTATTTCTAAGTGTTACAGGCTTTATTGTTATTTTTTGTGTCAGTCTCGCTGCTACCTTTGCCTACTATAATAATGTGAAGCAAGCCAAGATAGACGAAGCTGTTCAATCAGCCCAACAAAACTTTGATGTGGCAATGTCAGCTAAAAAAAAGGTATGGCAGACAAATGCTCTACAGGTTGCAAACAATTTAGAAGTAAAAAAAGCTCTTTTGGATAAAGATCGTGAAAAGGCCAACAAGGTACTCAAGCAACTTGGTAAAGTATTCAAAGAGAATACTGGTTTCAAAAACGTCCAGGTTCATCTAATTGATAAGGATTTGAACTCCTTTTATAAATCCTGGGCACCAGATAAGTTTGGAGAAAAGCTTTCACACTCCAAGGGATACTCACTGGTTAAATCAAGCAACAAGTCTTTTGTTGCAATGGAGATGTCCTCAAAAGGAATAAGGCTGAAAGGGCTTTTCCCGGTTGTTGAGGGGTCAAACTTTATTGGAATAGCAAACTTTGAAGGCGGGCTTAATTCCATCAAAAGAACCTTAAAACCTTATGATATTGATTTTATATACTACATGGATGAGGCCTTTTTAAATATTGCAAAAGGTATGGCAAAGAAACCCAAACTTGAAAATTTTATTTTAAACCAAAAAGATGTGGATAAGGAATTTTTTGAATATCTCCAGCAACCAGGTCGTTTTAAGCAAATTCTTGATTCAACCTACCTTAAAGATGATAGCTATCTGAGCTTTTCTGGTAATTTTAAAGGGTTTTCAGACACTAAGGCTGGTTTGTATGTTCTTGGTATCAAATCAGGTATTGTGATGGAAGACGTCAACGCCATTAAAAAGCTCATCTTCACCCTGTTCGGGTCTTTGTATGCAGTGTTTTTCATTTTGATTTTGGGAATTATCTATTTCATTAACAGAACGGTTGTCAGGCCGATCAATGCAGTAGCGGAAAATATGGAGGATATTGCGAGTGGAGAAGGAGACCTGACAAAAAGGATTGAGGTAAAAAACAAGGATGAAATTGGGGTATTGGTAGGCTGGTTCAATACTTTTGTTGAGAAATTGCAGGGTATAATTGGTGATATATCAAATAATACCGATACGATTGAGCAATCTTCAACAGGCTTTTTAACTATCTCTGAGCAAATGTCAGAAGGAGTACAACAAATGGCTAATACCTCTAATGCTGTTGCTGCTGCTGCCGGAGAAATGAGCTCAACCATGTCCTCTGTTGCCGAGGCTGCAGAACAATCCTCTACAAATATCAACATGGTATCTTCGGCTGCGGAAGAGATGACCTCAACTATTAATGAAATTGCACAAAACACAGAAAAAACAAGCATGACTAGCAATGAGACCGTGGTTAGAACAAAAACAGCGTCTGAAAAAATTGCCTATTTAAGCCAGTCTGCCCAGGAAATTGGAAAAGTTATTGATACGATTAACGACATCTCTGAACAAACCAATCTACTTGCACTAAATGCAACTATTGAGGCAGCCAGGGCCGGAGATGCTGGTAAAGGGTTTGCAGTTGTTGCCAGTGAAATTAAAAGCCTGGCACAGCAAACAGCTGATGCAACACTGGAAATAAAAACAAAAATAGAGAATATTCAGGGGTCTACAAAAGAAACAGTCACTGAGATTGAAGGAATTACTGTTGCCATAACCGATGTAAATGAAATGATAGACAATGTAGCTGCATCCGTAGAGGAACAGTCTGTTACGACAAAAGAGATCGCCGAAAATGTAGTTCAGGCAGCCGAAGGAATACAGGGGGTTACTGAGAATGTAACACAAAGTTCGAATGTGGCGAATCAGATCGCGGAGGATATTTCCAGCGTAAACCAGTCCTCTTCCGAGATGTCGGAGACTGGTTCAAAAATTAAAAATAATGCTGAAAGTTTAAATGAATTATCTAAAAAACTTAAAGCGAATGTTGATCAATTCAAGATTTAGACTCTTCATATTGTAGAGGAATAGAGTTAAAAATTGGAAATTAGATTAGGGACTTATGTCTTATAAGATTGTTACTGGAGTTTGAAATGCAGTAGACTTTAAAGGTTCTTACCCTTCCAGTTTGAAGGAAGTGTTGTAATGTTAGTGTTTTGTTAGTATTATTGCAGAAATTACGAAAAACAAATACAGATAGCACTATTCAAACTATAGCGAAGTGGAAAAATTCGTGCGTAGACAAAAATCATATATGAAACATATGTTTATAACAAAGATATGTTTCTACTTGCTGGCCGGATGGACCTTTCTATCCCAAATAGGTATGGTTCACTCTGAAGAAAATCCAGTCTTAATTGGAGCAACGGTTTCTATTGATGGGGCCTATAAAGAACCTTCAGAAATGATTGAAAAAGCCTACCGGTTCTGGGTTGACGAGATAAATGAAAAGGGTGGATTGCTCGGCAGGCAAGTAAAGCTTATCCTATACAACGATAAAAGTGATCCAACCACTACAAAGTCGCTATACAAAAAGCTGATAAACGAAGATCGAGCGGCTATTGTCTTATCTCCATATAGTTCTCCATTAGCCATTGCTGCCTCTGAGGTCACAGAACCAAACCAAAAACTTTTGCTGGCAGTCGCTGCAGCAGCAGAGAAACCATGGCAAAGAAATATGCGTTACCTGTTTCAGCTATATGCGCCTGCCAAAAGACAATTTATCGGTGTCTTGGATATCATGGCAAAGAATCGTTTAAAATCATTGGCCCTTATCTATAACAACCAATCGGTCTTTAATCTTGATATCGTTGAAGGTATAAAACATTGGGCCAGTATTTATAAACTTAAAGTCGTATATGAAAGAAGTTACCAGGATGGTAAAAAGGATTTACCTGGTATGCTTAAGCAAATCAAAGAAGTTAACCCAAAAGCCATTATCAATACATCCTATCCGCCAGACTCTTATGAACTGTTGGCCCTATTGAAATCCATGCAATACAAGCCCCAGGTTTTATCTATGCCTATCGTTCCGGCACATCCGGACTTTCAACTAAAGGTTGGAGACATAGCCAATGGAGTTATGGGACCATCTCAGTGGGAGCCGGAAGATCGTATTCATTTCCCGGGAACCCGGAAGTTTATTCGGGAATTTTTATCGTATAGCGGACATATGCCCTCATTTCATGCCACTTCAGCCTATGCTGCCTGCCAGTTGATTGAACAGGCTGTAAACCACACCAACAGCTTAGACAATACGAAGTTGAGAAATTATATTGCATCTCTGGATACGGTTACCGTTCTGGGCCGGTTTAAAGTCGACCCATCAGGACGCCAAGTTGGACACAACTCCTTTATCATTCAGTGGCAGGCTGGAAAAAAGGAAATCATTTGGCCAAAGAAAATTCAAACAGCCCCTCCCAAGATTTAGACAGCAGACAAGGTATGAACAAAGAAAAAATTCCTTTCCATAACCGTATTCTGTTCAGGTTCCTTGTGCCAATTGTACTCATTGGTGTGGTTGCATCTACTTTATTGGTAACTTTTTTGTCCATTCCTATGAAATCTTATCTGGTAAGCCAGATTGACGCTAATTTAAAACTTGCTTCTGCTTTAGGATTAAACAATTGCGAGGAGAGTTTTAATTACTTGCTGGACCTTCGTTTTGAGACCAATCTGGAAATGAATCAGGTGATGAAAAACGAAACAAAGGACAGGGTTCTAACTATTTCAAGCCAGTTCATTGATATTCATATGATGGTTCTTGAGTCCGATGGAACTATAAAAGCAAGTTCTAACGATCTTTCAGTTGAAAAGGTAACGGATCTGGACTTGAACCAGCAAAATGATGAAATAGTTACATTTCAATTGGGAGGGAGAACGGTTAAAGCCCATAGCCGCTTTTTCCCTTTCTGGGACTGGCATGTCATAAGTTTTGTATATGAAACTGACTATAAAACGCCGGTTATTGAGGCTTATAAAATAACTTATTTTAGCGCAGTTGCTGTCTTTCTTATCATTTTATTTACCCTGGTGATTGTCTTCCATTTTTTTATGCACAAACCGCTTAGAAGGCTGATTCTCGCAACTGAGGATGCTGCAGAAGGTAAGCTGCGCGAATTAGCCAGCGCCGAAAAAAGCGAATTCGGCAGGCTTATAGAATCATTTAACGCAATGGTTGCAAGCCTTGTTAAAGAAAAGTCAGAAGTCAATAATCTCATCCACCAATTGACAGAAAGTGAAGCGTTGTTCCGCTCCCAGTTTGAATTTGGAAACATAGGTATTGCTATTTCTTCTGTTAAAGAAGGGTGGACCAGGGTAAACGCGATGTGCTGCAAGATGCTGGGTTACTCTGAACAAGAGTTGAACCAAATTACCTGGGAAGATTTAACCCATCCTGATGACCTGGATAAAGAAATGCAGGATTACAAAAGGATGATGGCAGGTGAAATTGACAATTATGAATTAGATAAACGCATATATCATAAGAGTGGCAAAATCGTATACGCTCATATCAATGTATCTTGTTTTCGCAATTCAGATGAATCTGTCCGTTTTGTTATCCTATCTATATTGGATATCACCAAGAATAGAAGAATAACAGAAGCCCTGAAACGGAATGTCAGCTTTACCCGGGCTCTTTTAAACGCAGTTCCAACCCCGGTCTTTTACAAAGATAAAGATGGAAAATATCAGGGGTGCAATCAAGCTTTTTCGGAATTCATGGGCGTTTTACCCGAGGAAATCATGGGAAAATGTGTACATGAGTTGTGGCCAAGTGAGCAAGCAAGAATTTATCACAACATGGATATGGAGCTGATCAATTATCCGGTTCACCAAGTTTACGAATCCGAAGTTATAGCAAAAGATGGAAAATCTAGATCTGTTATTTTCGCTAAGGATATTTTTCGTGACGAATCCGGCGATGTCGCTGGTATTATTGGTGCGTTTTCTGATATTTCGGCACTTAAAGATGCGCAAAAAGCACAAATGGAAACCAATCGGATTTTGCGTTTAGTACTTGATACTATTCCGGTCCGAGTGTTCTGGAAAGATAAAAACTCTATATACTTAGGAGGAAACCAGGCATTTGCAGCAGATGCTGGTTTTAGTTCTCCTGATGAATTGATCGGCAAAACCGATTTTGATTTTGCTTTCAAAGCCCAGGCTGAATTATTCCGGGCCGATGACACTGAGGTGATAACTTCTGCTACGCCTAAACTTTTTTTTGAGGAACCCCAGGATCGGCCAGACGGGAAAACCAACTGGCTGCTCACCTCAAAAGTTCCCATGCAGGATGAAGATCAGGCAATTATTGGTGTATTAGGAACATATCAAGATATTACAGATTGGAAATCAGCTGAACAAGAGGCTAGGAACCTTAGAGACTACCTGTCCAATATCATTGACTCAATGCCATCTTTGCTCATTGGTGTAGACCAGGAAAGCCGGGTGACCCAATGGAACAGTAAAGCACAACAGGAGACTGGTATTCGATCAGAACAGGCTGTTGGGAAACACCTTGAGGCAGTATTACCCCGTATGGAAAGTATCCGCAGGTCCCTTAAGCAGGCGATATATAACAATACGGTCTATGAAGATATCCGCCAAATTAATTTTGAGAAAAAGCAAAAACGTCATGAGAATATTACCATTTATCCCTTAAGGTCGGAGGGAGAACGGGGAGCGGTTATACGGGTTGATGATATTACCGAAAAGGTGCAGTTGGAAGAAATGATGGTCCAATCAGAAAAGATGCTGTCAGTAGGCGGGCTTGCAGCAGGAATGGCCCATGAAATCAACAATCCGTTGGCAGGTATGATTCAAAACGCCAATATTATGAAGTCCCGCCTGGAAGACCTTGAGATGAAGGCCAACCGTCGAGCTGCAGAAAAATTGGG
>JAKSAU010000710.1 GCA_022361535.1 Desulfobacterales bacterium | reverse complement strand
TGCGTTCCCGGCGATCCACCTCGTCCTGCCGCTTGTTAAGGCCGGACTGGCGCCGGTCGAGGTCCGAGGTCTTCCTGTCGAGGTTGTCCTCTTTCTGTTGGATCCGCTTCTCGTATCGCTGGATTTCACTACGCTGTTCGCGCGTTTCGCGTTCGAACTGCCGTCGATCCTCGAGGATCTTGTCCTGGGCCTCCAGAAGGACTTCCTTCTTGGCGGCTTCGGCTTCGGCGACGGCGGTTTCTTTCAGCCTGAGTGCTTTCTGTTCTGAAGAAGTGAGTTGATTCCTGGCATAGAGCCAGCGGATGAGCCATCCGATGGCAATGCCGCCGAGGGGAAGGATGATCATTAAAACGATGTCCAGCATGTTTCCCCCTATGGTGATGTTAATTCTTACATGATTATACAGTCGGCCATGCGAAGGTCAAGGGGCGCCGATTCCGGACCGCCGTGGGAGGGTTTCGCCTAATATCAGTGAAATAAGGAATTACTTCGCCGTCTCGACGTTGATGAGCAGGGCCATGGGGTCGCTCGGGGCTTCCTTGAAGCCCATGAAGAGGTAGGCTTCGGCCCCATGGTACAGGGCCGGGAGGAACAGCGCGGCCTTGATGTAGCGGTACTCGTTATGCCGGGTTTTCTCCGCATAGGGTGAGTCGGCGAGGTCGGGAACCACCACCACCTTCCTCTCGGCGAACCAGGCGTCCCAGACGCTCTCGTTCTTCGTCACCGACAGGAAGGAGGCGCTTTCATCGTCCAATCCGACGGCGTAGTCGGACTCCAGGCCCTTCCGGGTCCCGGCCATGAGAACACCGCAGAGGGCGTTGTATTCCTTGGACAGGCTCATGAGGGACTTGTAGACCCCGGTGGCTCCCTTCTTGAATCCCCGGAGATAGCGGTCGTAGTCGAGACCCTCCGCCGACCAGGCCAGGACGGGGGTTTCGTCGTCGAAGAGGAAGGCATCTTCCATGTCGTCCGCGCCGGGAAGGATGCCCGTCGTGCGGGTCATGATGAGGGACTCCATGGACCCGCCGGCGCCGGCGGGTGCCGCGGCGCCCACCGCGTCGCCCTGTTCGGCGCTGCGGACCCGGTCCAGGATGTCCTCGATGCCGATGAAGGCGACGCCGTCGGTGCTGATCGGCGCCTCGCCGGCATCCTCGGCGGGTTCGATTGGTTCCAGGTCCTCGACGTCGTCCGCCGGTCCATGGTCGTCGGCGGCGTCCAGGTCCTGGAGATCGGCCGGAGATTCGTAGCCTTCCCTGATTTCTTCGGATTTGTCGAACTCATTCTCGAACATATACAACCTGTCCTGATCGACCTTGTCGATCTCGATCAGCTCCCTGGTGTCGTCGGAGAGGACGACCGGAAGCACCTCGAGGACGTCTTCGTCCCCGGCCCCCGGCTCCGTCGATTCCGGTTCCTCGACCGGTTCCAGTTC
>JAKSAU010000012.1 GCA_022361535.1 Desulfobacterales bacterium | reverse complement strand
CGGACAAAGGCGTTTTTAAAAAGGTGGGCCAGTCCGAGAAAAACCGGTCGATTTGTTTTTTACGCCACTCGTGAAGTACTTTTCCTTTTTTGGTTTCAGGCCAGATCCAGGACAGGGGACGTTTGAATATACCGGGCCAGTCAGAAAAAAACCTTTCCACCTGTATTTCTTCATATGTGATTTTTGGGCGGAGCATGATCGTGGTTTCGATCATGGAAAGAGGGGCTGGATCCGTAGGCGTTTCCGCCCTGCCTATCTTGCCTAATGTGTGTTTGACTTCAGGAAATTTCTGGATGATTTTATCGGTTTGCTGGAGCAGTTCCCTTGCCTTTGTTATGGAAACTCCCGGCAGTGTGGTTGGCATGTAAAGCAGGTCTCCTTCGTTCAAAGGGGGCATGAATTCGGAACCCAGGTTGGACATGGGGTACCAGGTACCGGCCAGAAACAGACAGGCAATGGCAATGGTTGTTTTTTTCCAGCGCAGCACAACCCGGATTAAGGGCAGGTAGATCATGATGAAAAACCGGCTCAAAGGATTGCGGGTTTCGGGCAGAAATTTTTGGGGGATCAGGCAGGCCAGGATAAACAAAGACAGGATCAGTGCCGCAGCCAAACCCCAGTCCGGCAGGGTAATGCCGCCTGCAAAACCGGCCATGACAAGTAAAGGCGGCAGCAAGGGCAGACCAATCCAAAGCTGCAGTTTGCGGCGTTTGTCCAATCCTTTTTTATAGGTTCTTTCCTTTACAAAAAAGGTCATGAGAACCGGAATGACTGTAACGGCAAGAATGGAGGATGCCGCCATAGCAAAGGTTTTGGTGTAGGCCAGGGGTTTGAACAGGCGCCCTGACTGCTCTCCTAAAGTGAACACAGGCAGAAACGAAATGGTAATGATTAACAGAGAATAAAAAAGCGCCGGGCCCACCTCTTTTGAGGCATCAATAATGATCTGGGTATGGGATTTTTTCCCTTTGTCCCGCTCAAGGTGCTTGTGCGCGTTTTCTACCAGGACCACAGATGCATCCACCATCACCCCGATGGCAATGGCAATACCGCCAAGACTCATGATATTGGCATTGATCCCCAAAGGATAGATTACGGCAAAAGACATTAAAATACCCACGGGGAGGGTGAATATGGCAACAAAAGCAGACCTGAAATGGAGTAAAAACAAAATACAGATCAGGGCCACGACTATCATTTCTTCGATAAGTTTAGTCTTAAGCGTTGTTACGGCACGCTCAATTAAAGCAGACCTGTCATAGCCCATTTCAATGGTAATGCCTTCTGGCAGGCCCTTTTCCAGATCCTTTAGTTTGTCTTTTACCCGCTGGATGACTTCAAGGGCATTTTCGCCGGAGCGCATCACAACAATCCCCCCGACAACTTCCCCTTCACCGTTCCACTCTAAAATGCCGCGGCGCAGCTCAGGACCGATCTGAATATTGGCAACAGCTTTGAGCAAAATTGGGGTGCCGCTGGCATCAACACCCACGGCAATCTGTTCAAGATCTTCAAGGGATTCAATATATCCAAGGCCCCTGACCATGAATTCGGTTTCCCCCATCTCAACCAGTTTGCCTCCCACATCCTTGTTGGATCTCTGGATCGCTTTTCTAACAGACTGGATGGACAGGTTGTACGCTAAAAGCCGGTTGGGATCTATTTCTACCTGGTATTGTTTTACAAATCCGCCAATGCTTGCCACCTCGGATACCCCGGGCACAGAGGTGAGTTCATACCGAAGATACCAGTCCTGGATGGAGCGCATCTGCTGGAGATCGTGTTTTCCTGTGGTGTCTTTGAGAACATATTCATATACCCAGCCGACTCCTGTGGCATCCGGTCCAAGGCCTGGCGTCACACCTTGGGGAAGCCGTCCTGAGACCACGTTAAGGTATTCAAGCACCCTGGACCTTGCCCAATACAGATCGGTTCCGTCTTCAAAAATAATATAGACAAAAGAATAGCCGAAGAACGAATACCCGCGGACCACTTTTGCAAAGGGTACACTGAGCATGGCCGTGGTTAAAGGATAGGTGACCTGGTCTTCCACAACCTGGGGCGCTTGGCCCGGGTATTGAGTATATACGATGACCTGGACGTCTGACAGATCAGGGATGGCATCCAAAGGGATATTGACCATGGCAACGGTTCCGCCGCAGATAGTGAACACCGTGAACAGAAGAACCATGAATTTGTTTTTGACCGACCACTCTATGATGCGTTCAATCATGACTCCATATCCTTAAAGAAATCGTCAGCGTCATCTGTTTCCATATCATCAAAGAAATCATCGTCTTGTTCAGGAACAGGATCAGGGTTCATCATCTTTTTTATGGCTTCTTGGAGTTTAGACTCGGAATCCAGCAGAAATTGCCCGGAAGTAACCACCCGGTCACCCGGGGCAAGACCTTCTAAAATATGAATTCGGTTATCATCTAAATAGCTGCCTAAGTTTACGGTCCTGGGGGTGAACTTCCCATTTCCCTGGGACACAAAGACAAGGTTGCGTTCGCCTGAGCGGATAATGGATTCCGAAGGGATGGTCAGCCCTTTCATGGCATCCTTTATATGGATCATCACATCTCCATACATTTCAGGCTTTAAGTCCATTTGGGGGTTATCAAATTCCAATCGGATGATAACATCGCGGGTTTTGGGCTGAAGATAAGGATAAATAAACGCCACTTTCCCCTGATAGGTTTTTCCCGGAAGATAGGGCAGTGTCATGGTGGCATCCTGGCCTGTCTTCACCCGGTCCAGTTCATATTCGTAGATATGCGTTTCCACCCAGATTCTTGAAAGATCTGAGATCGTATACAGCTTTGTACCTGCTTTGACAAAACTGCCCTGGACTGCGTTTTTGAATGTGACAACACCTGAAAACGGAGACCGGATCAGCACACTTTTTCTCACCTTGCCCGATGTTTCAAGCGCGTTGATTTCTTCAGGTGCAACATCAAAATACAACAGGCGCTGGCGTGCAGATTCCAGCATGTCGTTCTTCCTGCTGCTCCTGGGTTTTCCCAGCCGCCTGAACAAAGACAGATATTCTTCCTGGGCTGATAGCAGTTCAGGGGAATAGATTTCCAGCAAGGGGTCCCCTTTTTTAACCTGGATGCCTGTAAAATCTACATGAAGGGTTTCAATCCAGCCGTTGATTTTAGGGCTGATCTGGGCAGTACGGGTTTCATCAGCCGTGATATGGCCGTATGTTCTAATGGTGCTCACTAATGGGGTTTCTTGTGCAATGTCTGTCCTCAGTCCCATATTTTGAACTGTCACAGGGTCAATGGAGACAGATACGCCTCCAATGATCTGATCTTCGTATACCGGCACAAGATCCATTCCCATTTTACTTTTTCCCGGTGAATTATAGATTTCCATGGGGTCCATGGGAGCCTGCCAATATGCAACTACCCGCTCCGAGGGCATGTCAGTTTCCGGCGTATCCCGCTTGGGAATCAGTTCCATATTGCAAATTGGGCAAAGTCCTGGTTCCTCGGTAATGACCATAGGGTGCATGCCGCAAGTCCACAGCCCTGTGCTGCCGTCATGTTCATGATCCGGGTCCAGTAGTTCTGCAACTTCATGGGGGGCTTGAAATCCGGCAAAATGGAATCCGGCAACAACAATAGAAGCTGTGACGATGGCAGAAAGGGTTATTGTCAGAAGCATGGACTTAAGTTTTGAAGCACTCATGGGGATATCCTTAAATACTAGTGTGCGTTAGAATGACAATCCAACGATTCTTTGAAGTTCTGATCGGAAAACGCCGGCATTACGTTTTGCCGTGGCAAGTGACAGCCTTGCATTGAGCCAGTTGTTGTATGCACCTGCTGTTTCTGCAAATGAAATACTGCCTGATTCATATTCCCTTGTTGAGACATCAAGCGCGGACGCTGACAATTCAACAATTGATCCTCTATAAAGCCGGTAGGTTCTGACCGAGTCATCCAGGTTTGACCAGGCAGACTGGACGGCTGACCTTGTCTGGGCCTTGAGGTTTTGCTGTTTATGCTGCAAGGCTGCCAATTTTTTTCGGGTCTGGGCAAGCCAGGATTCAGATGTGCCGAACCAGGGTTTTTTAGGTTGTCCTGCTCCCATGGATGCGTATGGGGCTTGGTCCGGAAAGGCTTGTCTTTTGGACCAGGTACCTGTGGTATTGATATCTGCAAGCTGATTTTCTGATAATCTCATATCAATAGAGGGAAGCACCATGGCCTCTGTCATTTCAATCATCAGTTCCATCTTTGCTATGGCGTGATCCATGCGCTTGATTTCCTGCCGTTTCTCCAGTGCCTGGGCAATAAGGCTTACTGTTTCAGGTACAGCCGTCTCTATACGGAGGTCACCGGGCAACCCCAACGCTGTTTCCTTGGGCAGGTCTAAAAGAGCAAGAATAGAGGCACTTATTGCTTGCTTGTTTGCTTTTAGTGTTGCAATTTGATTGTTGAGGAGTTTTGTCTTTATAGAAATTTGAATGACATCCTGGTAACTGGTTTTTCCTGTTTTGTACATGGTGGATGCAATATCGTGAAGATGTTCAAAAAGCCTTAAAGTTTCTTTTAAGATGTCAATTTTTTCATGTACCAGGGCATAATTCCAATATGCTTTTCTAATGGCCGTGGTTTTGTCACGTATGGTGATATTCAGGTCCAAAGCAGCCATGGCTGCATTTTCTACAATTACCCTGGTTTTAAGAGAGGACTTGCCTGGAAAAGGAAATGACTGAGACATATCAGAGCCGCCTTTCATAGGCCCCACCCCTGTCATGACCCCTTGGGTGAACGCGGCATAACGGCTGAGTACAGCGTTAAGATCCTCCACCTGGCCGAATCCGTCGAGTTCCGCCTGGAATGCGGCTTTTGCTGCATGAATGGCAGGGTTTCGTACAAGGCCTATGCGTTCCAGGTCAGTCAGTGTCAGAATTGTGCCGATTGCAGCCCCGGCAGTTTCAACTGTAAATGCACCAGGTTCTCCCGTAACAGTTGTTGTTTGTAAAAACTGTCCCTGGTCAAGGAGGGTGGAAACCTCTGATTTCCAGGCACGATGTCCGGACATTCTTTGTTTACCGTTATCGGCTTTTTCTGTGTCTGACGCCAAACCGTCAACATCGTCAAGGCGTTGTTCAGGTGCCTGAGAGACACCATATGCCGGTGGTTTCCATTCCTCCCAGGTTGTAACCAGTTCTTTATATTCAGCATGACTAAAAGAACTGCCAAAAAGCAACACCAGCATCAGAACAATAAGATTTCTGCATTTCATTGTGTTGCCTCCATGTTATCAAGCTCTGACATTGAAGCGCCAATGAGACGTTCCAACTCGGCTGTGTATTTGCCAATGTCGGATTGCGCTCTTGCCAGGGATAATTGGAAGTTGTAAACAGCAGACTGGCTTTCCAGAATATCGCTGAAGGAACCTTCTCCTTCTCTGAACCAGGTTTCCGACACATCAAGGGCTCTTATCGCCTGGGGGAGCAGATCGGTTTTGTAAAGCGTTTCCTGGCGATATGCGTTCCGGGCCTTGTAATACAAGGTTCGGATATTGGTTCGTGTCTGGTTGATAATTTGATCTTTTTCAGCTGTTTTTTCCTGGATTTTGGATTGGGCTTTTAAGGCTCTGCCTTTATTTTTGCCTGACCATATGGGAATGCTCACCCCGAACTGAATACCAAACGCATCATCTCCGGCATCCGAGGGCGGCGATGCCACATCCGGGTCGCCAATGCCCGACCAGGTGACCCCCAATTTGAAATCCGGATAAGAGGCATATTTAGCAAGATCATTTTCATACTCGGCTTTTTGAACGGCCTGCTTGGCCATGGCGATTACTTCCTGGCGTTCTTCTGCCGTTTGGAACAGCACGTCAAGGCCGGGAAGTTCGGCTAAAGCCATACTGCCGGAAAGAGAACCAATCTGGGCCTCAGGTTCCCTGTTCAACAATCCGTTGATTGCTGTGACCTGGGTTTGTTCAAGGTCTTCTAACAGCATCAGGTCATAGCGAACCTGTCCGGCCTGTGCCTGTGCTTTTACAACATCTGCAAACACCGATCTGTTCTGGGCATATGTGCTTTCAGCAATTGCCTGGAACTTGCCTAAGATCTCCAGGTTTTTTTGGGCGATTTCCCTGGCTTTCCGAATATAGACCAACTCGTAAAAGGCTGTTTTCACCTTGGCCACAACGTCACGATATACTTTATCCGTTTTGAGCCGTGCCACTGCAACGCCTATGGTTGCAATCTCTTCTTTGGTGCTCAGTTTTTTGGGAAACGGGATCGGTTGGGAAAGCATGGCATTCCAATCCTGTGGCCCGAGACGGGTTTCAATGGGGGCCGGAAACCAGGTCACTGAAAGTTGGGGATCAGGCAGTGCACCGTCAATCCGGACATTCTCAATACTGGCTTTCCAGGCTGCCCGAGCAGATGCAATGGCAGGGTTCTGATCGCGGGCAACAGTGATCAGGTCCTGGATATCTGCTTCCTGAACAAGATCAGGTCTTTTTGAAATCGCTGCTTCCTGATCGCCTGTTTCCGCCTGGGCCGTACCTGCAATGAATAACGTGATAACCGCTATTGAAACCAATATTCGGGGAATCATAGGATCAATCGGCCGATTAGTGGTCGCCTCCCATATATTTGAATTCGTCCATCAATTTTTTGGATCCGGCCATGACCTTTGTTTTGATCTGGTAGTGGTTTCCGGGCTCAAGGGTTACATCAGCCCCAAAACCGTTATTCATAGCCATAGCCATTTTTTTCTGGACAGTACCGGATCCTTTTTCTTCGATAAAATATCCGACCTTTGCTGTTTTAACAGCTGCGCCATGGGCATCTTTAACAAAAACCATCAAATGATGAGTGTCCTTCATCTCAGGCATATTCTTCATGTTTTTCATTTTTTCTTTCATATCGATGAGACGGTACTCAAAAACGTATCCGTCCCGGTGAGACTCATGGATTTTCATTCCTGATCCATGATCACCATGTCCGGCATCCATACTTCCGGAATGGTCCATTGCGTGGGAGCTGTGAGCATCATGGCTTGAACTGGCGTAGAGCTGAGAAGAAAAAAAGATAGGTATTGCAGCGGTTAATATGGCAATAAATAGTTTGTTCATAATCAATCTCCAAAATTAAAATGGGTTTTCAATTCCCTATTTTGGCCTCTTTATTGTTTAGGCCTTCATTTACAATAGATTCAGGTTTTTGAAACTGGATGCATAATCCATAGTTTCAGCCATGGAGAGTTGAATTGCAAAAAAGAAACCAAAAAGATAGAAAGTGATAGCGTCGTGTTTTTATGCTTTGATTTCAGTGTTTTATGTTTTTAATCTTTGCAAGTGAAAATAGAACGTCTCTATTGTTCGGATAAAAAGTGTAGATTATTCTACAAGGCGGTGCAGACTATTCTTCACTTGGAATCCTTTACTTGGTTAGTGTGCATCACCTTGTTTTGACCCACGATGTGATATACAATCAAAAAATCTTTAATTCGGTCAGAATATAAAAACGGATAATTGAATGCGAAAATTTTACTTACGGTTTTTTCCTAAGCTTTATTTTTTCCTAATGTTTTTCTTTCTTTTTATTTGTTGTGCGACTGATTTAAAAGCAGATGACAATAACGCGCCTCATATCGTCCTTCAGCTTAAATGGTATCATCAGTTCCAATTTGCCGGGTATTATGCAGCCAAGGAAAAAGGGTTCTACAGCGATGCCGGCTTGGATGTTGAAATCCTTGAAGGCGGCCCCAAAATTAAAGTGCAGGATGAGGTAATATCAGGAAAGGCTGATTTTGGTGTCCTTGCATCAGAACTGGTTGCATTAAGGGCTCAAGGATTGAAAGTGGTTGCCCTGGCTCCGATTATACAACATTCAACACGAACCATTATCGCCAGAAAAGACAGGGATATTTCATCTCCACACAACCTCATTGGCAAAGCAGTTATGCTCAATAAAAATGAGCTGCCTGAGTTTATGGCCATGTTTCTCAATGAAGGTCTTGATTTTGACAGCCTTAACATCATTGATAAAACAAAGTCGGCAAATCAGAGATTTATTACAGGCGATATTGATGCGATAAATGGGAGCGTTGCAAACCAGCCGTATTTGTTTTTAAGAAAGGGTATTCCGTATACTTTAATCAAGCCCAATAACTATGGAATTGATTTTTACGGAGATACACTTTTCACAACAGAAGAAATAGTTAAAAAAGGTCCTGAGCTTGTGCGGGCATTTATGAACGCCAGCTTCAAAGGTTGGAAATATGCATTCGATAATCCTGATGAGATAATTGATGTTATACTTGAAAAGTACAGTGCAAAAAAATCAAAAGAACATTTAAATTTTGAGCAGCATCAGCTCCGTAACCTTGCCCATCCGGACCTTGTTGAGATCGGTCACAATAATACGGAAAGATGGCTTCATATAAAAGAAACATATCAGAGGCTTGGTGTTGTTTCAGCGGATTTTTCTTTACAGGGGTTTTTACTTGAGGATTATCTTCAGGAAAATAATGTATGGATAAGCAGGCTGGCAATTGCCTTAGGGGTGATTTGTGTAATCTGTACAGTCATATTCCTTTATAATTTCCAGCTTAGAAAAGATGTAAAAAACATTGCAGATAAAATCCAGGCAAGAAGTGAATATCTAAGAATTACTCTATCCTCCATTGGTGATGCAGTCATCTCCGCAGATTTGGCAGGCAATATCGTTACCATGAATCCTGTTGCTGAAAAGCTTACGGGCTGGTCATTTAATGATGCTAAAGGACTGGGCCTGAATGAGGTGTTTAACATTGTCAATGCTAAAACCAGAGAACCTGCTGAAAACCCTGTTGAAAAGGCTTTAAAAACAGGCCGGATAGTTGAGCTTGCGAATCATACGATTCTAATATCCAAGAAGGGCAAAGAATACCAGATTGCAGATTCCGCCGCCCCAATGAAAGACGCCCGGGGTAATTTTATCGGGGTTGTGATGGTATTTCGGGATGTAACGTCTGAATATCAAAATATGGAACAGATTATCAATCTTGGAAAATTCCCCAGCCAGAACCCCCATCCTGTAATGCGGGTAACTCCAGATGGGTTATTGAGATATGGTAACCGGGGAAGCCAGCATCTTCTTGAACACTGGAAATGTCAGGTTAACAGCCCAATTCCCGAACGATGGCACAAAAGAGTGCAGCTCGCCATAAAGGAAAACAGAATAAAACAGTTCGAAGAAGAGTATTCTAAGGGTTGGGTTTCTTTAAGCATAATGCCAGTCAAAGAAGGAAATTATGCAAATATTTACGGTATGGATATTACAGAGCAAAAAGAGCATTTCGAGCGGTTTAAAACCGTTATGGATAGTTTGGATGCCCTTGTCTATGTCGCTGATATGGAAACGTATGAACTGTTGTTTGTTAATAAGTACGGTCTTGATATCATGGGCGATATCATTGGTAAAATATGCTGGCAAGCCCTACAGGCTGACCAGACAGGCCCTTGTTCCTTTTGCACCAACAGCCAACTGCTGGATTCCGACTCGATGCCTTTGGACCCCATTATTTGGGAATTTCAAAACACATTGAACGGAGAGTGGTATGAATGCCGGGATCAGGCGATTCGATGGATAGACGGCCGCATGGTTCGAATGGAAATCGCAACAAACATTACAGAGCGCAAAAAGGCTGAATCCGAAAGGAAAAAACTTGAAGAAGAGCTCCGCCAGTCCCATAAGCTTGAGGCCATTGGTACGATGGCCGGAGGGATTGCCCATGATTTTAACAATATTCTCGGCATTATTATCGGGAACACCGAATTGGCTTTAGATGATATCCCGGCATGGAGCCCAGCCAAACAGAGCTTAAACGAAATAAAAATAGCGAGCCAAAGGGCAAGCGAGGTTGTCAAGCAGCTTTTAAATTTCAGCAGGAAATCAGAAGAAGCAAAGGAAAATATTAACACTGGCCAAAGCCTGCTCGAAGCGGTCAGTCTTTTAAGGGCCTCAATTCCCGCTACAATTAAAGTTAAAACCAACATTCCAGATGAAGATTACATTATTAACGCCAATCCCACCCAGTTTCAGCAGGTGTTGATCAATCTGTGTACCAATGCAGCCCATTCAATGGAACAAAACGGAGGAGAACTTTCAATTGGCTTATCAGAGTTCAAAGTCGATCAGTTTACAAGGGCTTTGTACCAGGAAATAAATCCCGGGACTTATGTTCAGTTGACGGTCAAAGATACCGGGTGTGGCATTGATCCGAAAATACAGGAAAAAATATTTGATCCTTATTTTACCACCAAAAAAACGGGTAAAGGTACGGGCATGGGGTTGTCCGTTGTACTGGGGATTGTAAAAAACCACGAAGGGGCAATCACGGTTTATAGTGAACCGAGTAAGGGAACCATTTTCAAGATATTGTTTCCAAGGGTCAGTGATGAGGCAGGGCGAAAAGAAGAAGCTATACAAAGTCCACAACTGGGAAGTGAGCGTGTCTTATTTGTTGATGATGAGCCAGGGTTGACTAATATAGGAAAATTAATGTTGGAGAAATTAGGTTATTCCGTTGAAACGGAAAATGATCCGTCAGCTGCCTTGGAAATGGTAAAGCAATTTCCCGAAAAGTTTGATTTGGTTATCACAGATATGACAATGCCCAACATGAGCGGAGAGCAACTGATCCGGGAAGTCTTACAGGTCAATCCGAAACTACCTGTCATATTAACGACAGGATTTAACAACAGGATTGATAGAGAAACAGCCGCGGCACTCGGTGCAAAACAATATCTTGAAAAACCCTTTAACAGAACACAACTGGGACAAGCCATAAAGGAAGTGCTTTCCAGCTCTAATCGTGTTGGTTAGCTTTTTTTCTATACGCCATACGGCATATCCAATCTATATGTGTTTCGTATAGTTAAGATATAAGCTTTGTTAAGAATGATCTAGCAAAGTAGATCATCTCCTTAACATTGAACCATTAAGGTACGCATGCGCTTAAATCATACTTGGATACAGGATTTTATTCGCTTTGTTGATACTGATCTGCAAACTCTCCTGTGGGTTCAATATTTTGTATCACATCCACCAGCAGACCATTGGGATCCTCTATGATAAAATGGCGCTGGCCCCATTCTTCAGATTTAATATCAAGGATCATATCAATGCCCTGACGGCAAATGTGGTTATAGACTTGGTCAACATCTTCCACTTCAATGTTGATTAAAAGACCTTTTGCCTGGACCTGGAATTTTTCAGGGACACTTGGATGGGTGTAGTCTAACAGGGCAAGCTCAAATGACGGATTCCCGCTTGTGGCCATGCTGATATACCAGTCTGAGTCAAATACGGTTTCAAAGTCAAAATGGCTTGTATAAAATTGTTTAGATGCGTCTATATTTTTTGTACCGATTACCGGGTATAAGCTATTTATTTTCATATCGCTTTCTTTCTATTTGATATTTTGTTGGATTTTATTATACATACACTGTGTATGTATAAATTGAAGAATAATACATACAGAATGTATGTCAATATGTGAGGAAGTGATGAACCAAAAAAAAATGACCAAAGCAGCACAAAAAAAAGCCACCATAAAAAAACTAATTGAGATTGCAACAGATGAATTCAGCAAGAAAGGGTATTCAGGTGCTTCTACTGAACGTATCGTTCAAAAGGCAGGCTTGACAAGAGGGGCCTTGTACCATCATTTCAAAAATAAGCTGGGTCTTTTTCTATCAGTATATGAGTATGCCCAAGAAGAGATCGGCCAAAGGGTAGAAGCTGCTGCAGATAAAACCGATGATCTTTGGGAGCAATTGGTCTTAGGCTGCCGAGCGTTCTTAAAAGCCTCTTCCGATCCTGTGCTTCAGCAGATTGTGGTTATTGACGGACCAGCTGTGTTGAAATGGGAGACCGTCCGGCAGGTTGACGCAAATATGGATGAAGGCAGCCTTGCGCTTTTAAAAGAATGTCTGTCTGACCTGGTCGAGTCAGGAATAATGGTAGATATACACATTGATGCTCTGGCTCACCTGCTGTCCGGGGCAATGGATGAAGCCGCGGTGTGGATCGCCCAGTCAGATAATCCCGATATTGCTTTGGATAATGCGCAGACCTCTCTTGAAAAGCTGTTGTCCTCTCTAAAAAAGAAAACGTGAATTGGTGGACATCGAAAAGTGACTGATATCAAAGAGGGCAAGTGCCTGGCTTTATTCTAATTCAAAGAAAAAGGTTAGAATATTGCTGCCGCCCTTTCGTTGGTAAATGACATTATCCACCATTTGACGAATAAAAAAAACGCCCAACCCCCCGATGGATCTTTCTTCAAGTGATGCCGCCACATTGGGAGCTTCAACACAAAGCATGTTGAATTCTATTCCCTGCCCTTCCGCAAAAAACGTTCACATCAAAGGCATGAAAATGTGGGTTTGAGGTGGTGCTCTTTAGATCAACAGTTATCATACATCCTGATAATTTCTCCTGTGCCAGCCCCTTCAACACTTTTGATAAATCCGTTCACCACTTTTTTCATGGGGATGGGATTGTGGCCAGGAAAATAAGCCTCATAGTGCTCGACTGCATCTTCGACCAGTCCGGAAGAGACCACATTGATCCGGATATTATTTTTCAGCTCCAGACAGACAGCTTTTGCAAAGCTGTGGATTGCACCATTAACCATTGCCGCACTGGTAGTCATAAGGACCGGGTGGTCGGCAAGAATCCCCGTAGACAGGGTAAAAGATCCGCCCGGGTTCATATAATCCTTACCGATTCTCACCAGATTGACCTGGCCCATGAGCTTGCTTTTAATGCCGATATAAAAATCTTCTTCAGATAAAGTGTCGAATTCTGCCCATTTGGCTTCTCCTGCAGTACAGACAACCGCATCTACTTTACCGATTTTTTCAAATACCGCTTTGATGGATTCACTGTTTGTCATATCCATCTGCACATCGCCTGAGTTTCTGCCTGCGACAATAACCTCGTGCTTTTTTGAAAAATGAGTACTGACCTTTGAGCCGATGGTACCGTTTCCGCCAACAATTAATATCTTCATGATATCTCCTTGGTTTATTTTGATTTTGTTAACTATGTTATGTATGGTACAGTTATCCGTCAAATGAATAGTTTTGATGTTAACGATTAAAATGTGTGATACTTGTGAATCTACAGATTGATTATTTAAGAACATTTATTGCCCTGGCAGAAGCGAAAAACTTTACGAAAACAGGACAATTAGTAAACCTGTCACAATCAGCAGTCAGCATGCAGATCAAGCGCCTTGAAGACGAGGCGGGCAACAAGCTTTTTGACAGGATCGGTAAAACCGTCAGGCTGACAGCCCAGGGCAGAATATTGATCAATTACGCAAGGCGCATTGTCAAAGAGCATGACGATGCCGTTGCAGCGCTTTCCCAGCCAAACCTGGAAGGAAGTATAAGATTCGGATCTCCTGAGCATTATACCGCAGGTGTTTTACCGGAACTTTTGGCCCGGTTTGCAAAGGCATATCCCGAAGTTACCGTGGAAATGCGGTGTGAAAATAGTGACGTAATAAAAGATGCCGTGGATAAAGGGGAACTCGATCTTGGGATCTGCACCCAGATAACCGAAGGTGGCCGGGTTATTGCCCATGATCCAGTAGTATGGGCCGCATCCCCCGATTTTGTGTTCCAGGCCCATAAACCATTATCCCTTGCAACCTTTGAAGAAGACTGCATATTCAGAACCTGGGCCTTGGAAGCCCTTGACCGATCCGGGATCCAATACCGGATCGTATATGTCAGCAGAAGT
>JAKSAU010000636.1 GCA_022361535.1 Desulfobacterales bacterium | reverse complement strand
TAAAAACCCGGCCTCGAAAACCAATTCAAATCCTTTCGTAAGGACCGGCAGTTGTCTGCAGAAGAATGCCAGATACTTGTCAGAGCCTACATTTAGATGTGCTCGATGCAATTACAATTTCATATACCACCTGATGAATTAACAACGCAACCTAATTAAGGCATTGTATAAGTTGAGTTGCAGGATGGCGAATTTCAGATTAAAAGCAAACAGACCGGAACAGGGAGCTGATAAACCCTGTTCCGGTCCATTATCCGGATATGGAGCCGATGAACAAAGCCCCATATGTAAAACTTGAGATTATCCTTTTATAATCCTGGGAGTAATTAAATGATGCTGCGGGCAAATAGATTTAGGATTCTGGTATGCAGCACCGGCAAAGGCTTTAAGATAGTGCCTTAATCCATCCATTTTCACCACCTCATCCACAAATCCCTGTTTGGCACAAAATGCCGGTCGGGAGTTATCATGATATGACTGAGCCATTTCGTTCATTTTTTCAATGATGGGCTCCAATGGACGGTCAGCATCCTTTTCTTTAACAAGTCGCCGTGAGTAAGATGCGGCTGCGGCTGTTTCGCCGTGCATTACGGCTATTTCCGTGGTGGCAAGGCCCAAAGTAAATGCATTATGGCGATTGGCTGTAGGCCCTCCCATAACGTAATGGGCAGCAGCCGTACCTTTTCTCAAAGTGATCAGCATCATGGGGATATCCGTCTGCTGAATGGAATAGATCAAAGACTGGCCAATACCTAAGAGTTCTGCCTTTTCAGCAATATCTCCCACATCAATGCCTGAGGTGTCCTGGAACCAGATCACAGGAATTCTGTCCCTGCCGCACAAGGTCACAAACTCGTTCATTTTGATCAGACCCTGACGGTATAGTTTTCCGCCGATCCCCGGATAATCCGCATATTCAGGGTAGTTTTCCCCAAGCCAGCCCTGATTGTTGCCGATACATCCGACCAGGAACCCATCCATCTTGCACAACCCCGTGTATACTTCCGGGCCGTAATCCGGACGGAACTCCATGTGTTCACTGCCGTCAACCAACCTGGCTAAGACTTCTCTGAACTCATAAATCTGCTTTTGGTTGTGGGGGATGAGACGGGCCAGTTCCTGGGTTGCGAACCTGGGTTCTTTGGGTTCTGCCACTCTGAAAAATTTGGGATTATAGGCAGGCATATCCTTCATATAATCTTTGAGGCCATCCAGCACACCTTGCTCTTCTTCATAAACATAACGGAAAAAACCTGTGTGATCGTGGTGAACTTCTACAGATCCCGGCGGTTTGGCCTTATATTGTTTGGCAGAGGCAATAAGCTGCTCTGCCCCTTCCAGGTCAAAGTATCCTTTGGGGGACATACCCGAGAGAATTCCTCCCCCGCCAACGGCAATATTACAATTTTTGTGAGCAAACAAAATGGTGGGGCTGATTCCCTGGTACCCGCCGCCGGCAGGATTGGTACCGTAAATACCAGCGAGAACAGGGATACCCAATTGTTCCAATTCAGCGTGACGATAGAAGGTCGTGCCGGATCCCCTGCGGTTGGCATAGAATTTCTCCTGCTCCGGCAGTTTGACTCCCGAACAGTTGACCAGCCAGACCAGAGGAATATTCAACCGCTTTGACAAGTCGGTGGCACGAAGGATATTTTCCGGCTGTCCTGGCAACCAGGCTCCTGCCATCACTTTATTATCAAATCCGATGACCACGGCCCACTTACCCGAAATTCTTGCCAGACCATCAATCACATTGGTGGTCCCTTCTACATTGTCCTCCGGGTTAAACAAGGTGTGCAGTGGGTGCCAGGTTCCTGGGTCTATCAAATATCCCAACCGCTGCCAAACGGTCCACACGCCCCTGGCATTTATTTTTTCAGTGGGCATACCCGCATTCTGGACCTTTTGGACGCGTTCATCAATATCCGCCTCCACCTCCTGGATCTTTAGAATATTCTCTTCCGAGCTGGTAATCTGGCCCTGATTCAGGGCGCTGCCAAATGGGGTCATTTCTTCAAAATACTGTCGCATGGTATACTCCCGCCCTATAATTAAATTTTGGTATCTTTAAGTGTCTCACAATACAAAACAGTGTTTAATTAGTGTGCCCACTATGGTACAGGGCGCATACTTTGTCAATAAATTTTTAATCAAATATTTAATCAGATTTTACTTGACGCAACCAAGTATTTCAGTTAGTCCTTAGCAAATAATGGAACATTGTTTTAAATTACAGAACACACAATGACGACGAACCAGCCCCCAAAAAAACTGAATGCCATTGAAAAGGCATTAGAAATTATGCTCAAATTCAGGGCGACCAAACCCTCATGGGGGACCCGTGAATTATCTGCAGAATTAGGATTCAGCCCGGCCACAGTGCAACGAATCCTCCAGACACTCAAAGCATATGACTTTATCCGGCAGGATCCCCAGACCCGGCAATATACCATCGGCAACATATTTTACAGGTTCCTTGATACCTTGAACCACACCAACACATTGACCGGTACCGCACGCCATTTCATGAGCAGCCTGGCCAAAGAAACACGGGAAACCGTCCACCTCAATGTAATTGAAAACCAGTTAAGGGTATGTATCGATACCATTGAGTCTCCCAAGGTCCTCAAAGCCGTTATGCCAATGGGCAGTCAGTCGCCATTATACGCTGGTGCTTCGGCAAAATGCCTTTTGGCTTTTTCTTCCGAGACATTCCAAAACACCTATATAGAAAACGCTAATCTGACACCGGTAACAGAAAATACCATTGCAGACCGTAATGCCTTAGTTAAAGAACTGGAACAGATCAGACTTCAGGGCTATTCAGTCAGCCTTGGAGAACGGACTCCGGGGTTAGGCTCATTAAGTGCACCTGTATTTAACTTCAAGGGTGAAATCCTGGCCAGCTTAAGTCTTGCTATCCCCGAAGTTCGCATCACCCGAAAAGCATATATGGGATCCTGTATTAAGAGCCTTGTCCGTGAGGCAAACTTATTTTCAAAAGCCATGGGTCAAGAACCAATTAATGAAAATGAAAGAATATAAACCCCTGTAATAACGAACATGGAGGGAAAATGGATTTCAAATTAAGCACCGAGCTGAAAATGCTCCAGAAAGAAGTCAGAAAATTTGCAAAAAAACAAATTGCACCCTATGCCGATCAATGGGATGAAGAACACTATCTACCCATCAAGGAAGTTATGCAACCATTAGGGGAGCTTGGATACTTCGGCACCGTGATTCCGGAAGAATACGGTGGAGAAGACATGGGATTTCTTGCTGCTATGATCATTACCGAAGAACTGGCAAAGGTTTCCTCGTCCCTTAGAGTCCAGGTCAACATGCAGGTGCTCGGATGTGCGTATACCATCTATAAATACGGTAACGAAGAAGTACGCAAAAAGTATGTAGAAAAACTGTGCACAGCCGAATATATCGGCGGTTTCGGGATTACCGAACCTGATGCCGGCTCCGATGTCATGGCCATGAGTTCCACTGCAGAAGATAAAGGAGACCACTGGTTGCTCAACGGCTCAAAAACCTGGATTTCCAATGCCAACGTGGCTGACTGCCTGCTCTTTTACGCCTATACAGATAAGGATGCCGGATCAAAGGGATTGTCTGCTTTTGTGATTGAACCTAAAAACTTTGAAGGTATCAAAACCTCATCTCTGGACAAACTGGGTTCCCACTCTTCACCAACAGGTGAACTGTTCCTCGATAATGTAAAGGTTCCCAAAGAAAACATCCTGGGTAAACCAGGCGATGGTGCAAAGATCGTATTTTCCTCATTAAACCAGACCAGGCTGTCTGCAGCAGCCGGTGGTGTGGGCCTTGCCCAGGCCTGCTTGGATGAATCAATCAAGTACTGTAACGAACGCAAGCAGTTCGGCAAAAAAATCGGTGAATTCCAGATGAACCAGGACATGATTGCACAAATGGCCACGGAAATAGAAGCCGCACGCCTTTTGGTTTACAAAGCTGCATGGGCAAAGGACCAGGGCAAACTCAACAATGGACTTGACGTCGCCATGGCCAAGTACTTTGTGGGCGAAGTGGCGACTAAATGCTCCAATTTTGCCATGAGAATCCTTGGGGCTTACGGATATTCCACAGAATACCCGGTGGCCCGGTACTACCGTGATGCACCAACGTATTCCATGGTTGAAGGGTCAGCCAATATCTGTAAATGGATCATTGCCCTGGATCAACTGGGCATAAGAAAAGCAAACCGATAAACTGTCAGCCGGCCGGGAATTGTCCCGGCCGGTTCATCATTAGATAAGGATACATCCATGGATTCAAAAGAGATCGGGAAACGGACTGCAAAGACTGCCAACCTTTACTTCTCCACGGTCAAGGATGAAGACAAACCCTATAATCTCTGGCGCCATTTTGACCCTGACCTGGCCAAAAATATGTCCTTGTATATCACAGGCCAGATGTATGCCAGGGAAAAAATCCCACACACAACCCGACAATTGATAACAGTTGCGGCTCTCACCGTATTGTCAAAACCCGACGAGCTCAAACTCCATATTCATGCGGCTTTGAATGTAGGGTGCTCTAAAGAAGAAATTGCAGAGGTGATATTCCAAACCAGTATATACGGTGGTGTTCCTGCAGCCAACACAGCATTGTCAGCACTGAAAGCGGTTATAGAAGAGCGGGAAGAAGAATAGGCCGGATAAAGCAGTTTAACTCATCAATGCGATTCGTTTTTCAAAGTGGTCTTTTTCATCCCACTTTACGGTATCCCCGGCATTATCCTTGCTGATCCAGGTAAAAAACAGGTCCACACAATCAGGACACAGTTGTGTTCCTTTTACATCCTCAATAATCTGCAAGGCATTTTCAACCTTCATCCCGGTACGGTAAGGACGGTTGGATGTCAAGGCATGGAAGGTATCTGCCACCGCAGCCAAACGTGCCCATAACGGAATTTTGGAGCCTTTGAGCCCGTTGGGATACCCTTTCCCATCAATGCGCTCATGGTGGCAACGAACCATGGGGATAATATCTGCAAGGCTGTCTATGGGGGATAAAATATTTGCACCTATATCAGGATGCTGTTTTATAATCTCAAATTCTTCCCGGGTCAGGCGGTCCGGTTTGAGAAGTACTGAATCACTGATGCCGATCTTCCCTATATCATGAAGATGACCGCCGATAAGTACGGACTGGACCTCATTTTTTGAGGCCCCTGCCAACTCAGCCAAAGAGGCTGCAATACCGGCCACAGCGGTTGAATGGCCCTTGGTATAGGAATCTCTTGCTTCCAAAGCATTCACCAGACTGGTGATGGTTGACAGCATCATTTTGCGTTCTGAGTCAAGGCGCTCTCTATCTTTTAACAACATAACAAACTGGTCCGAGAGCATTTTATCTACCAAAATGGTGAGCTGGTCGATATTAAAGGGTTTGACCAAATACGCCTGGGCACCACGTCTTAGCATACGCTGCATATGACCGCGGTCACTGTTTGAACTCATAACAATAAAAGGAATAGACGAAAACCGTTCGTCCTTTTGAACCGCCTCACAAAATTCAAACCCGTTCATCACGGGCATATCAATATCGGACAGAATAAGATCCGGTGTATGAAACTCAAGTTTTGCAAGTGCTTCAGCACCATTGGAGGCCCTGATAATTCTATAACCGGCCTTGGACAACTCAGTATTGACAAGATGCCTTATTACAATAGAATCATCCACAATCATTATCAATTTTGAGCTGTTAAAACTGGATTTGGATAACAGATTTTCTGTACACGTATATATTTGGTTAGAGACTTCATCCTTGGACAGGTAAGCGGCAGCCCCGGCCTGGAATCCTTTGTGGATGTCTTCTTCTGAATCAAAACTGCTGATAATCAAGACGGGAACGGCACGGGTAGCCGGATCATCTTTAAGCTCCCGGCACATTTCAATACCACTTTTTCCAGGCATCTCCACATCAGTGATGATTAAATCAAACTCTTTTTGACGGGCAAGTTCGATACCAGCATCACCATCTGCGGCTTCAAATGTCTCACAGTCAAACTCAGCAAGATATCCTCTTATGACATTCCTGAACATCCGGCTGTCATCAACTATGAGGATCTTATATTTGGCCATCCAGCCTCCCAATAAGTTTTCCGTACATACCTGCCGACCCTGTATGTTATTTTACAACTATCGAAAACAATACCCATCCCTGACATTATTTTCTAAATTTAAAGCCTTGTCATTGCATAATTACTCAGCTTCTGTCAATGCAACCGAGTAAAAACATGCTTGCAAAAGCTTAACCTAAGCAATGGGATAATATTAAAGCCGTTTGCCCAAAATGGTGTTCCATATTCCGTCCGGGCATCTTCGTTCAACTATATGGACAGGCCTTTTCTTTAAAAATGCAAGCACTTTGCTAGCCTCTGAATTTAACAACCCGGATAAAATAAACCAGGGTTTTTCAAGGAATCCCGGATGGGAAATAATGTGCTGCATCACATCATAGTGAATATTGGCCACCAGTAGATCACTTGGAATGGATATCATTTCTTCGCCCTTGGCGATAAACGCTAACACCCTGTCCTCAAACCGGTTGAGGCGGATGTTCGCAAGACAGGTTTTTACGGCAAGGCTATTGAAATCGCAGGCCATGACCTGGCGGCAACCAAGGGCTGCGGCCCCTAAGGACAACAACCCGGTACCGGTACCAATGTCCAGCACTCTGCCAATGGATTGCTTTGACATCACCCTGTGGATCAGTGTCAGGCAGTCTTCTGTTGTCTGGTGGCGGCCAGTACCAAAAACCACCCCCGGATCCAAAAGTATCTCAAGCCCTTTACCCTCCAGGTCACCGGGATCCGGCCTGTCCCAGGGTGGGGCTATACAGAAATTTTCTACCCAATACGGTTCTATACGATCCCCGTGCCATTGTTCACAGCTCATTTCATAGTGCTGGACAAATGTAATATCAGGGTTTGATGCCTCAAGCTCAGATACAATGCCATCTGCAGGTTCATTAAAAAACAGAAAAGAAGTCCCGTCTTCTTCCCAGGTGCCAAGGTAAGCGTCATGTGATGCCAACCCGGGATGTGGGGCCGGGATACCGTTAAAATTATAAATATGGAGATTTTCGTAGGGATTTTTCATACATACTCTTCAATGGATGTCAAAGGGTGTCTTCTGCAAGAACAGGGAGGTAGACGCTAAAAATACTGCCTTTTTCCAGCTCACTTTCCACCATGGTGAAGCCGCCATGATTTTCTATGATGCCAAAAACAGAAGCCAAGCCCATTCCTGAGCCCTTACCCATCTCTTTGGTGGTATAGAATGGATCAAATATCCTGGGCAACACATCAGGATGTATTCCTATTCCGCTGTCATCCACTGAAAACATCACGAACCTGCCTGACACCTTTTTTTCCAAGGAAACCTGAAAACCCTGCAACTCAAGATTTTGTGTCTTTACTCGGATACGGCCTTTGCCAGACATGGCCTCAACAGCATTGAGCATCAGATTCATGGCAACCTGTTCCAATTGTGAGCGATCTGCATATACAGTCCAAAGGTTCTTTGAATAATCGGTGTCGACCGTTAACCCCTTCTTGCTGCTGGACAAAATCACCAGGTTGAGTTTTAAAACCTCGTTTAAATTCAATGGCCCCGGTTCATACTTTCCGCTCCTTGCAAAACCCAGAAGTTGTTGTACAGACTGTGAACCTGTTTCAACCAACTGCCGAATTTTCTCTGCCTTTTCAATATTCGGATGCCCTGGCTCCGCCTTTTTTTGAATCAATGTCGAATAGCCGGTAATGGCCATAAACAGGTTATTAAACTCATGTGCGATTCCTCCGGCGAGGGTGCCGATGGCCTCTAACTTCTGCACCGTGAGAATCCGGGCCTCAATCTCTTTTCGTTCCTTTATTTGCAGGCTGAGTTGTTCGTTGGATTGGTTAAGGGCCTGGGTTCGCTCTTCAACCATCTGCTCCAGGTTATTTCTATGCTGTTCCAACTGATCCCAAGCCAGAAAAAACTGCCCGCGTATATGGTTAAAGGCTTGTTTGAGTTGTCGCACATCCTTTGTTTCTCCGGATTTAGCCTCCAAAGACACATCCGCAAGACTATCTTTAAGGCTTTTGCCGCTTCGGTTTAAATCAACACCGGAGATATGCCGGACAAAAGAGTCCATTGGAATCATATGGTTGCGTATCACCAGAAAAATCATTACAAGAATAGCAATAAGTACAAGCATACCCGTACCCAGCATCCCGCTGGTTAGAAACAAGAGCCTGTTCCGCATATCTTCCCTTGTAAAGCCGACCCTGAGCGTTCCTAAGGCATCGCCTAAGTAGGAAATATCATATACCGCTTCGAAGATTATTTCGTGGCTCGATGGAGAGCGGGGAGAACTGTCTAATTCAGCTAAATACTGTGAAAGAAAAATTGCAAATCTATCAGAACCATTGTGATTGTTTTTTTCTCCTTCTTTCAAAACAAGGGGCTGATCAGGGTCAATGATACGGGTCGTATTGTAAGTATTTGATCCCACAAGTGTTTCATCGTCCGAGATCAAAACCTTACCATCAGTGCCCGTGATCGTAAAAAAGACCATCGAGGGATCTGCCTTTTTCGCATTAGACAGTGTCATCATCACGAATCTCCAGTTTCTACTGTACATGAGATGACCCAATCTTTTATTCATAGCTTCTGTTTTATAGAAAATCCGCTCTAGCTCATTTTCCTGGTTTTGCCGTTTTTCAATATAAATTACCAGTGCCGTCATCGTCGTAACGGTAAAAATAACAATAAAAAAAACAGATACCAATAGCTTTGTCTGAAGTGTTCGTGGAGAAAACATCATCACCTGGCAACTATCTTCTCAAGAAAAAACAAGGCCCCGGATTCTGGAACGACACTTCCAAGCTCCGAATAGTCTTCCAGCGGGAAGACCAACGAAAAGGGGCCTCCAAGGGCAGGATGAAGTCGGTGGCCGTCACAGCTGATGATTATGGTAACAGGATAATCTAAAATTTTCGGTTCAAATGTTATCGCAGGGCCAACAAATGGCTTCACCTGGATAAAGCTGAACTTGGATTTATCTAAAGGTTTGCCCTTCTGCTGCAACAGCGCTGATAGGGGAACCGCCATAACTTTTTTCCCACCCGACTGCTTTTCAAATTCATTTCGACATCCCTGGGCCATGGAGAACAACGCCGGCTTGAGCGGTTCGCTCAAGGGGTGCAATTCTTCCTTGCTAAACACCTTTTTCGTTTCTTTAATTTCGACTGTAAGCTCGGCATTTTTCAACGGATCTGCAACAATGGCTTCCAGGTACCATGTATAGCAGGACGTATGCATCCCGATTGAGTCAGGAAACATAATTTTCAACGGACCGCCTTTGATCGCAGGAATCGGTTTTTGGTTCATTTCCCAGACCAAAAAACTCTGATTCAGATAGCCTGCCGGCAAAAAACCAACATATTGGTCCGAACCAATCATGGTGATACCTGAACCAGCATTAACTCCTGCTACATCCAAAAGTTTTGACAGCCGCACCCCTTTAAATGCAGTTACACCATCATCTAAAAAATTAGGATCAATTGTTTCAAACTGCTCTGCAAAGGGATGTACAGAAGATATGTCAACATTGGAAAATACGGGCCAGCCGATATCTGAGCCCATCACTTTAACTGACTCATTGGCCCATAAGGGAGGTGTAAACAAGTTGAAAACCAAAAGACCCAAAAGGACACACAGATATATAGTTTTCACGGTTTTTCTGATCATGATTCCTCAACTTGCGGAAAATTAATAGTTTGACAATCTTAAAATTATGCAAAATAATCTTTTTTTATAAAAATTTCAAGAAAGACTTAACCCCCATGAAATTCAGAAAAATCACAGCCGAATTCAACACGGAAAACATCTCTTTGGCAGAAGAGCTCATCTGCCACGTTTTTTTCTCATTCAATCTTAAAGGTGTGGTGTGCAACATCCCGATTCCTGAGCCGGATGAAGGTTTTGGGACAAAAACTTTAGCACCGCCCGAACAAAATGCCATCATCGGTTATCTGCCACACATGGATGCATCTGACATTATTATCGATAAAATCACGGCCAAGCTTGCGGATCTTGACGGATTGGGCATTCAGGTAACCCAAAAAGTCGATCTTGTGGATGAAAAAGACTGGGCTCATGCGTGGAAAGAGTATTTTAATGTTACCCGGATAACAGATCGGATTGTGGTAAAGCCTGATTGGAAACCCTACACCCAAACAAGTGATGATGTCGTTATCCATATTGATCCGGGAATGGCATTTGGTACCGGCACACACCCAACCACAGCCATGTGTTTGGCATTAATAGAGGAGCACCTTGTCCCGGGCCAATCGGTTCTGGATGTAGGATGCGGCTCCGGAATACTAATGATTGCCGCAGCAAAACTTGGGGCTAAACACATTTTTGGTATTGATACCGACCCCATGGCAGTTGACATTACCCGGGAAAATATGCAGAAAAATAATATTGCCCCCGATCTTTTCACCCTTGACACGGCCACCTTGGACAAGACCCGGCAAAGCTGTTACGACCTTGTGACAGCAAATATTATTGCCCAGGTTATCGTTGACATTACCCCGCATATAAAAAAACGGATGGCCAGTGACGGATTAGCAGTGCTTTCTGGTATCATAAAAGAACGGCAGCCTGATGTCATAGACGCATTAAATGCTGCCGGGTTGGAATGCATCAAGGAAATGACCCAGGACGAGTGGGTGGCCATGGTAGTTCGTAAAAAAGAAATTTAACCTTTATCTTTAAGGAGTTTAAATATGGGATTTTTCGACAAGATCAAAAAAAGCCTTCAAAGTGCTGCTGCGTATGCTAAAATGGATGATTTTCTCATCGAAAAAATAGATGAAATGATCTGCCGGGACTGGGAAAAGATATCCCAGAGGACGCCTACCAATGTCGGTGGTGTCAGTTTAGAAGAAGAGGCAGAGTATGAGTTTGTATATAAAACACCTGCGGGCATGGTCCATGTAGAGATGGAACATGAATGGCCTACCCTTGAACTTGAAATGAAAACCCCGATTGAAAAATTCGAAACAAGGATCACAGTCAGTGACTTTGTAGACAAAAAGGGAACTGATATGACATTGGTTAACAGGGGCGAACTTGAGAATATCATTAAGGATATGATGGAAATGGCATCATGAAACCTTGATTCCCGCTTAGCTTTTAGGTAGACTCAAATCTAATTTTAACAATAAAGGACAAAGACGCGGTTTTTATTTAAGAGCCGTGCTAAAAACCTTTTAGGGTGTGGCCCTGATGGGAGAATACCATTCCCCAAATTTAGAGGAGATACCATGGCCGATAAACAGAGACGAATCAGCCTGAAAATTAAATTTTCCTTTGTCGTACTTATTTTTATCCTGATTGCATTCTCTATTGGAATAGTTGGCGTGTGGAATCTCTCAGGTATGAGAGGGCAGATCACAAAAATTGTCAACACGTCTGCTGAAAAAATCATACTAGCCACAAGTATTGAAAAAGACCTGCTGCTTATTTCCGGTGCTGAAAAAAATATGCTCATCTCCGAAGATGAGGCTGAAATGAAAGATTACGCAGACCTTATTGCAGCTGCAGAAAAACGAATCAGACAGCAGATCAAACAACTGTCAACCATTACCGGAGCTGATGAAAAAAAGAAACTGACGCTGTTTGAAAAAGCATTTTCCCAACTCATGTCAGTCCATACCAGCATTTCACAACTAACAACAGCCAATACCAACTATAAGGCTGCCCAGATGGCAGCCAATGAAGCAGGGCCTTTGATCACATCCATAGGCAATCATGTTGAAACCGTATTGGGCAATTACGAGCAGGAATTTAACGATGCCACCATGTTATTCGATGCCATGTTGCTTTCTGAAGTTGGAGGTCTGATGAAGCGATGGGCAAGACTGCTCAGTTCCATCCGGGAGTTAGAAAACACAGAGCAGGCCATTATTCTTTCCAGGGATACGGCAAAAACCCAGGAATTAATCCAGCGAATCAACCAGCTAAAAGAACCTATTTCAAAAGAATTTGATAGCCTGGCTTCTACAGTTAATGAACAGTCTAAAAAAGATTTCCAGTCAGCCAAAGACCTGTTCAGCCAGTTCACTGCTGTCAGTGAAAAAATAACCGAACTGGCTGCTCAGAATTCCAACTCCCAGGCATTTGCATTATCCATGACCGAAGGACGGCAGGCCCTGAACCAGGCATCAGCCATAATGACGCAAATCGTTGCCTCCAGCCAAAAGGGGCTGGCAACTGACAGGGATCTTGCAGACCAAAATTTTAGCCAAGCCAGGCTTCTGCTCGTCACCATAGCTGTTATCGGTATTCTTGTCGGCTCTGT
>JAKSAU010001071.1 GCA_022361535.1 Desulfobacterales bacterium | reverse complement strand
ATCGGGGTGCTGGAAAACAAAGTTGTATCAGAATGATAAATTTCATTAGATATTCAATATATGCATCCGTTATTTTTTTGTCGTGTGTGTCGTGTGGTCAGGCGCAGTCAATTGAAAAGACATTGGCTTTTGAAGATCCCTTGTTCATTGTTACAGAAGCGTATGAACCACTTATCTTTCCCCCGGGCTCACAAGAAAAAGGAATGGATTATGAAATAACAGAGGCTGTTTTTCATATCTTGGGTGTTCCATTTGTAATCAAGTTTTATCCCTTTAAACGGTGCCTGCTTATGGTGAAAAACAAGCAGGCAGATGCAGTTATTGATTTATTAGCCACTCCAAAACGACGCGACTATATTTTTTTTCCTGAAGAGCCCTTGTCAGAAAGTCCGGATGTGGTGTTTCATTTAACAAATAAGCCGACCGCAATTAATACACTTGAAGATTTAAAATCGTATCGGGTTGGGGCGCAGCTTGGATTTGAATATCCAAATGGACTTTCCCAATTTCTTGTAAACCAACAAAAAGTGTCAACTATAGAGCAAAATTTAACGAAACTGCTGTTAAACAGAATTGATATCATAGTGGAAAATAGAATCGTCGGACTCTATGCCATTAAGAATATGGGGCTTTCCCAGCGCGTTACATACACAGATTTGCCTGGTGAATTCTTAAACCGTTATTTTATAGGGTTTGCGAAAAAAAAAGGATATGATTCTTTATCAAAACAATTCAACCAGGCATTGCTCCAATTTAAGAAGACCATTGCTTATAAAGAAATATTAAGTAAATACGGTCAGCTTGAGTAATCCAACTGGTAAGTTCTTACCGGATATTGTTTATTTCTCAAGGCAAAATTTTTCCTATTAGGTTTTATCATTAGGGCGAATAATAGCGACCCATAGAAACAATTATTTAGTCCGCCTTAGAAAACAAATAATTGAACAAGTTGAGATAAAAAAGCCCCCGGGTTTTCCCGGGGGCATGTGGAGGGAGGATGAAAAAGTGTGGGTTAGGGTTTAGCTGGCATTGCCTCTGGGGCAATCACTGTTTTTTTTCATACCTTT
>JAKSAU010000334.1 GCA_022361535.1 Desulfobacterales bacterium | reverse complement strand
CAAAAGTCCAATCTGAAAAAACCAGGTCTGATATCTGTACCCTGGTCATTTCAGTTGAGGATACCGGAATCGGGATTTGTGACAGTGATAAAGCCATCATTTTTAATGCCTTTAAGCAGCAGGCCGGCAGGGATGCGGCCCGGTTCGGCGGTACCGGATTGGGATTGACCATCAGCAAACGGCTGGCCGAAATGATGAACGGTGAAATCTTTGTTGAAAGTGAGCTTGGGAAAGGCTCTATTTTCACCCTGTCCATTCGGGATATGACAATTCTTCCGGCAGGTCCTAAGCCAATACCGACTCCGGAAGAATTGGGCCAGATACGGTTTGGCACTGGCAAAATCCTTGTGGTGGATGATGTGGCATCCAACCGGTTCCTGCTTTTGGAAATGATTAACCAGATGGGATTAGACGCCGTTAGCGCGGCGAACGGACAGGAAGCCCTGGCCGTTGTTGCTGAATACAAACCGGAATTGATTTTTATGGATTTTCGGATGCCAATAATGGACGGATTTGAGGCGGCCAAATTGCTCAAGGCGAATCCTGAGACCTCAAACGTGCCTATCATAGGAATTACCGCCTCCATTCACATCAAACAAGAGGCAAAAGACTTGTTTAATGATTTTGACGGAGTCATGGAAAAACCGGTGAAACCTGAAGAGTTAGTTAGAACACTGTCCCTGCATTTTAAGATGCTGTCCACCGGAAACCAGGAAGAAACGGACACAGTGTTCGGGAACACAGACCCTGACCAGGATGAACCTGGAAAATTGGATCTGGAAGATTTAAAAATAATCCTTGATCGGCTTGAAACCGAATTCACCCCTAAGTGGGATTTTTTCCAAACGCGGCAGCCCATGGAAGACGTTCGGGAATTTGGTACAGATTTGAAAGAATTGGGGGATAAGCTTGATATTCGTTTCCTAGCTGACTATGGAGATACGCTTATAATCCACGTTGAAAATTTTGATATCACCCAGATCCGGTCCACACTTAAACAATACCCTGAACTTATCCGGTGGTTCTCGTCCATGAAGTCCAGGGTGAATACATAATAACGTTCCTTCCAATACCCCACTTCTGCTTTTAAGCAATCTCAAAAAAATACCGATTGGCCTGGTGAACGAGAGTAACCTACATACAAATACCGACCCGTTTATTCTAAGAAGCGGCTGCCGAATTTTTTTAAAAAATCCGCCTGATGCCGTCTTCTTAGAATAAACGAGCCAGAGTGCTCAAGCTCTATGCCTGAGCAAAACGATACAAAATAGAACACACTGATCCGCTTTGAACAGTTTTGTGTTCTGATTATCGATCATCTATACACCTCACAAACATTTAACCCCTTGAAATTATAGAGTTTTTTTCTTTTCAACTTCTTAGGTACGATGTTTGCTCAAGCAACAGGCTGCATCTGTATCTTGGGAATGGACCCGGAAGTAGAGCATGAGCAAAAAGTTATTATGTGTGATGTGCATTAAAACAGAGGAAGTGAGGTATTAAGATGGGAAGAATACGGACGGGACTTGCAACATGTCTTGTATGGGTTTTTCTTTTGGTGGTCACAGCCCAGGCCGGTGATTATGTGGTCAACTCCACGGATGATGATGCAGCAACAGACGGTGCGCTGCGAAAAGAGGTTTTGGATTTGAATGCTGATGCGGACGCTACCAATACCATAACATTTTCAGTGCCTGACGGCTCGAACATAGATATCAGCACCAATGGTAATCTTGATGCCATCGAACAGAGCATTACGTCATTTACTTCTACCGGGGGGGAAGTCACCCTTACCAATAACGGAAGTTCCACAGTTTATGGCCTGATATTTTCAGGCTCAGGTGATCTTGTCGGTGGTATTTCAGATCTTTTTACCATAGATGTCGATACCTCGATTGACAGTGCATACGGCATATATGGTGCAGATGCCCTTACCATCGGAGATATAGGCGCCACCATTACCGTGGATGCCGTCAATAGCGGTGCGTCCGGCAT
>JAKSAU010001088.1 GCA_022361535.1 Desulfobacterales bacterium | reverse complement strand
AATACGGGCTGTGTTCCCAGTTCGTACCGTATCTGCCTGATTATATTCTCCAAGGCTGATAAATTTATTTTTCTCAAAACTCGCATTCGCACTAATATCCCATTTCATTTCACCGATATCAATATTTCCGCCAACTTCGATTTCAACGCCATTATTTTCAAGTTCTCCGGCGTTTACTGTAATGCTACCGAAACCAGATTCGGTAGCCAACATCCTTGGCGCTAATAGATCGGTTGTTTTTTTATCGTAATAATCTACAGTGATATCAAGTGAATTATTAAATAAACCAATATTTGCTCCAAGATTTAACTGTGTAGTTCTTTCCCATTTTATGTCCGGGTTTCCAAAACCTCCCGGCGATACACCCGTAACAGACTGGTTACCAAACTCATTGGAGATAGTATAAAAACTAGGCAGAGATGAATAATTGCCGATCTGGTCGTTTCCACCAACCCCATAGCTAGCTCTTATCTTCAGCGAGGTTCCATTACTTTTTAAATCTTCAAGGAATGATTCTTCACTCACCCTCCAAGCAGCTGAAACAGCTGGAAAAAAATCGTAACGGTCATTTTTACCTAACCTTGATGAACCATCATAACGACCGGATACAGAGAACAGGTATTTATTTTTAAAATCGTAACTCACCCTTCCCAGAAATGAGACGACCTGCCATTCTGACAAAACAGAGGAAGGAGGATAATCTGTTTCTCCAGCCTCAAGGTTATATGATTCAAAACCATCTGTAATAAAACCCGTTGAGCCAGCAAATATACCTTCCAAATGACTTTTTTGAAAAGTTGCACCACCTAAAATATTAATAGTATGGTCGCCAATTTTCTTGACATAATTAATGGTGTTCTCATTTAGCCAGTTTATATTCAGGGTATTCGCCCTTCGTGCAGCACCCCCAAGTTCGCTACCTAGCAATGTAGTTGCTTGTGGATAAAAAGCACCATCACTTCTTGAAAAGATATCATATCCCAAGTTTGAACGCAGAATCAATCCTTCCATTGGATTATATTGAACAAAGAAGTTTCCGAGGCTCCTTAACGTTTTGTATT
>JAKSAU010001191.1 GCA_022361535.1 Desulfobacterales bacterium | reverse complement strand
GGCAGTACACAGGGGGAAAGAAACGAGAGCAGGCCTGCCAAAAAAGCGGCCGGAAAGGTTACGGTTTCTGCGAACACTTTGTATTATCCTTTAGGTTATCAGTTCATTGATGCTGTTCCACCTTAATCACTTTCATTTAGGTTGGCAAGAGCAGCAGGGGTATCGCATATAAAAATAGCAGATCTGTCATCTCGGAAAAGACTGCCGCTTCTTAGAATAAACGGGCCGGTTTTTGTATATGGCTTGCCCCGGTTCTCCAGGTCAAAGCTTTAGCATAATTTTTTTTAATTTGCTTACTTATGTATTTTTGTGTGACAGCATAAGGATTGTGTAAAATCTAAATTTAGAGGCTTGATTTTGCGGTTTTAAAATCATTGCTTGACAAGTGCCTTTTACCGGGGTACGGCTACTCTTTAAACAGGCTATCATTTTTATTCAGACTATTATAAAGTAACCAGACGAATTTTAGTTCAATAACCCTTAAGTGATTGACCTTGGGAAACCACCCAGGCGATCCAAACCATGGAGTATTCAATATGTCAAAAAAGAAAAAAGAATCAACACTGATGGACAAAGTCGTTTCACTATCCAAGCGCAGGGGCTTTGTATATCCCGGTTCTGAAATTTATGGCGGTCTCGCCAATACCTGGGATTTCGGTCCGCTGGGCGTGGAACTGCTAATTAACCTCAAGGCTGCCTGGTGGAAAAAATTTGTCACCGAGCGGACCGATATGGTGGGTCTGGATGCAGCCATTCTCATGAATCCTGATACCTGGGTGGCTTCCGGCCATGTGGGCAGTTTTTCAGATCCCCTCATGGACTGTAAAAAATGTAAATCCAGGGAACGTGCAGATAAACTGGTTGAAAACTGGCAGCATGAAAATTCTTCTGACGAAGCACCGATAAACTGGGCAGGAGAAAAAACGCCTCCCGAGGATATGCTCAATTTCATCAATGATAAAAACATTACCTGTCCCCAATGCAAAAGCCTTGACTGGACATTGCCCAAAGCATTCAACCTGATGTTCAAAACCCAGCAGGGTGTAGTTGAGGGTGAAGGAAAAGACATTTACCTGAGACCTGAAACCGCACAGGGCATTTTTGTCAATTTTAAAAGTGTTCAGACCACGTCCCGGAAAAAGGTGCCCTTTGGTATAGCCCAGATCGGTAAGGCATTTAGAAATGAAATCACTCCTGGCAACTTTGTATTCAGAACCCGGGAATTTGAGCAGATGGAAGTTGAATTTTTCTGTAAACCCGGCACTGAGCTTGAGTTTCATGAATACTGGAAAAACTTTTGCATGGATTGGTATACAGGACTTGGGGTAACACCTGAAAATCTTAGGTTCCGTGACCATGACAGTGCGGAACTTTCCCATTACTCCAATGCGACGTCTGACGTTGAATACAAATTCCCGTTCGGTTGGGGGGAATTGTGCGGTATCGCTTCAAGAACCAATTACGATTTGTCTCAACACATGGAGCATTCCTCTAAGGATCTGCAGTACTTTGACGAGGCTGCAAAAGAAAAATTCATCCCCTTTGTCATTGAGCCGTCACTTGGGGTTCAGCGCGCTGCCCTGACCTTCCTTTGTGATGCTTACGAAGAAGAAGAGCTTGGCGAGGGAGATTCCCGCGTGGTTTTAAGGCTGCATAACCAGCTGGCCCCGGTAAAAGTTGCTGTTATGCCCTTATCAAAGAAATTAAGTGAAGACGCTGAAAAAGTATTTACCAAGCTGGTCCGTGAACTGGGTTTGAACATTGATTTTGATGTCCAGGGCAGCATTGGTAAACGCTATCGCCGTCAGGATGAAGCAGGAACTCCTTATTGCGTGACATTTGACTTTGATTCTTTGGAAGACGGTTCCGTGACTATCAGGGAGCGGGATACAATGGATCAACAGCGTATGAAAATAGATGAACTGGTTTCCTATTTCAGGGAAAAGTTCACCTACTAAAAGGCGTCAATGATCATTTCCTGTGACAATGGCCGAAATGTGGATACCTCCCGTTTAAGTCCGGAGGAACGACACATTATCCAAAAGCTTATGGCTTGGGAATCACTGGTCGATAGCCGGGCCATGTTCAAGGAAAAAATTATAGCTGCACTTGAGGCTGGCTGGAATGACTCTGGCCCGGTCCGAAAAACAGAAGCCTTGTCATTGGTTATTGCACATTTTGAAAAAAAGGTGAGTAACCGGCTGGCTAAATCCAAATAAAAAGCACTTCGCCTCGGTATTTTACCGAGGCG
>JAKSAU010000496.1 GCA_022361535.1 Desulfobacterales bacterium | reverse complement strand
GAAAGGATTCTCTATTCAATTAAACGGATCAGGGAAAATTCTGTACGTTGAGAATGATGCTGAACTGGTATTTAATATGGAACCCAAAAACCTTATCGGCCAGTCTCTTTTCAAATTTATCCACCCCGATGATAGGAAATACACCCGAAAAACTATTTTAAAAAAAACAAGGCAAAAAAAGCACTGGCAAAAACGTATAAAATTCGTAAACCGGTATATCAATACAATGGGAGAGATTCTTTCGGTTACATGGATCGCAAGCCTTGTTTATTCACAGAATGGGGAACTGACCCTTATCAACTGTACAGCAAAGGATATTAAAGTCCTTGATGTGCAGCAAGCCTGATTATACAGATTGGATTCCACCTTCAGAGACCCTTTAGGGCAAGGTATCAACCAGATGGAATCCCAAATCTCACCTGTCTCGTCTTTCCATTAAATCTTGAACAAGTTAACCGTATCCTTAAGACTGTTTGACAGCTTGCTTAAATCATTGGAGCAATTGTTAATACTTGTGCTCTTATCCAGCATTTCGCCTACGGTTTGGTCTACATTTGCAATATCGGAGGCAATCTCTCCTGCAACCCCTGAACTCTGTGCCACATTCCCAGTCACTTCCTGGAGCCCGTCAGCAGCCTGGCCAACATTGGTAGCGATTTCCTGAGTTGTTACAGACTGCTCCTGCACTGCCGCAGCTACACCATCAATCATTTCATTCACATCATTGATATCAGTTGTGACAGATTCTATTTCCGTTATGGTATTCTTTGTTGAATTCTGGATATTTTCAATTTGTTGCTTGATCTCCTGGGTGGCCTCAGCAGTCTGACCGGCAAGGTCTTTAATCTCATTTGCGACAACGGCAAATCCCTTTCCGGCATCTCCTGCCCGTGCCGCCTCAATTGTTGCATTCAGTGCAAGCAGGTTCGTCTGATCGGAAATATCACTGATGGTTTCGACTACAGTGCCGATATCCCTGGCAGAGCTGCCAAGGGTACTGATATTATCTGATGCTGTTTTTGTTCTCTCGACTGCCTGCCGACTTGATGCTCTTGTTTGTTCCGTACTCTTGGCAATTTCGTTGATAGTGGATGTCATTTCCTCTGCAGCAGCGGAAACCATACCGATATTGGTTGAAGACTGTTCAACCGCAGCGGCGACAGAACTCATGTTTGTATTCATTTGTTCAGCTGCAGCAGCGACTGTATTGGAAGTCGTTGACATTTGTTGTGTACCCTGGGCCATGTCATCTGAAATTGACAAAATCTCTTTAGATGAATCGTCCAAGGAATCAGAATTTTTTGCAATATCTGAGATGATTCCCTGCAGTTTTTTTATAAACTCATTAAACGCCTCTGCTAAAAGGCCCACTTCGTCTTTTGTTTTCACTTCAAGCCGCTGGGTCAGATCCCCTTCTCCCTCGGCAATATCTTTCATTTTTTCAAGCATGTCTTTAAGCGGCCTGGTAAGCCCCTGGGCTACAAAATAAATACCCAAAATGACCACACCCAGTGTGACGATAAAAATTGTAATAGACAAATTGCGTAAGCCATCCAGTGTCTGTCTGATTTCAGAATAATAGGTTCCGCCACCTACAGTCCACTCATACTCGTCAATCGTTCGTACTATACCGAATTTAGCCCCCCTGAAATCGTATTCAATCTGTCCGTTTTTCTTATCGATCATGGTTTTAATAAAGGGAAGTTTATCGCTCAGATTCTTTCCGATCAAACTGGTGTCAGGATGGGTCAACAATGTCCCGTCTTTGTATAACACGAACAGATACCCTGTTTCTCCGATCTTAATTTTATTGACGGCTTCTGCAAGGGAGCCCAGATTCAGATCAACGCCGACAACACCGACTTTTTTATTGTCCTTGAAAACTGCAAGTGAAATAGTAATCGTCATCGTATTTGATGATGCATCGATATACGGGGAGGAAATAACAGGCTTTTTGTCTTTGGCAATAGAATACCAGGGACGTTTTCTCGGATCATAACCCTCCGGCAGGTCAACCTTGGGTGCAATTAAAAACGCACCGGATTCTTCTGAACCAAAGTATACATTCTTATAATCAGGGTTCGCAGCGGCGACAGATCCAAACACTTTAAAACCTTCATCCACACCATAAATACTGATATTATTCGCGAGCATACCTGCAATCTTTTTGGTGTGATTGATTTTTTCAATAATCTTTTCCCTGATATCCTCAACAGTCTGCTCCGTGTATTTAACCTCCTTTTCAAGCAGTAAATCCTTGCTTTTCAGATATCCGGACCCACCGACTATGATCATGGGAATCAACGAAATAAGGATGGAAAATAATCCGATTTTATAGCTGGCTTTCATAATTACAGCCCTCCATGGAAAGTAAAAATGGTAATTTAAAATTCGCTTTTTTTGATTTTATTCAGGGTACATGTGGCTGCTGCGAAATGTGCATTCCACAGCAATGCATATTAGATTACGATAAAATGCCTATTTATGCAAAAGATATAATTTAAAGTGACGATACGGTGCAGTCATACTCAATCGGGAAAGATGGTCACATCACCCGGTTCATCAATTTGCCGTTTGATTTTATCAAGCCGTTCCTGCTCTTTTTGGGCTATGGTTTTCATAGATGAGAGCCGTTTTAAAAACACGTCGCCGGTATCTGAGTGGAAAAAAATTTTGCGTGTATCATAACCACCATAATCCCGGCTGATGATCTTTATCTTTTCATCTCGTAAAACCCCCTGGATAAAGTCAACAAGTCTTTGTCCCACGGCTTTATCTTCAGAGATAGATGGGATCACATTGGCGCCACCGAAAATTTTTGCGACAAGCGCTTTTCTGTCTCCTCCAAGCTTCATGATTCCATTAATCAGCAGTTCCATGGCATTTATTCCGTAACGGGCTGAATCATCGTACTTTCCCAGCTCAGGTTTACCGGGTAATAGGATGTGGTTCATTCCGCCGATACGATTTTTAGGGTCAAACAGGCAGACCGCCACGCACGACCCTAATAGAGTATAAATAATGACAGGTTCTTTGCTGGCATAATACTCTCCGATGCCTATGGTCACTTGTTTT
>JAKSAU010000392.1 GCA_022361535.1 Desulfobacterales bacterium | reverse complement strand
CGGATCTTTTTTGTCACTTAGCCCAAGTCGCCTTGAGATTCGATGGACATGAGTGTCCACCACTATAGTCTGGATGCCAAAACAAACCGACCTGACAACATTGGCTGTTTTGCGCCCTACCCCGGGCAGCATGGTCAGCAATTCAATCTGTTCAGGGACAACACTATTAAACTCATCAACAATTTTCCTGGCACAGGCCTTGATATTTTTGGCCTTGTTATTGTAAAAGCCGGTGGAATAAATAATCCGCTTTATGTCATCCAAAGGAGCACAGGCCAAAGACTCAGGGTCCGGGGAGTGGTAGAATAATACCTTGGTTACCTTGTTGACCTGGTTGTCTGTACACTGGGCAGACATGATGGTGGCGATAAGAAGCTGAAAGGGGGTCTGGTGATCCAACTGGGTATTGACAACCGGATACCTGGCCTTTAACCTTTCAATTATAATTTGAACATTATTAGATACGGAGCCCATAATTTCTGGGTTATATATGAATCAAAATAAAACCACAAGACAGATTAAGGCCCTGGGACTTTGCTCCGGTGGCCTTGACAGCATATTATCCGGCCTTGTTCTCAAAGAACAGGGCATTGACGTGACCTGGGTCAGTTTTGAAACCCCTTTTTTTGACGCCGACAATGCAAAAAAGGCGGCGAAAATGACAGGTATCCCCCTGATCGTAAAAGATATCACACCGGTTTATATGGAAATGATGCGAGCCCCCCATGCAGGATTCGGTAAAAACATGAATCCCTGCATGGACTGCCATTCACTGATGTTTGAGCAGGCCGGAACCATGATGAAAGAGATGGGATTCGACTTTCTTTTTTCCGGTGAAGTCATGGGTCAGCGCCCCAAATCCCAAACCAAAAATGCCCTTCGGTATGTGGAAAAAAACTCAGGATTTGACGGCTATGTTGTACGGCCTTTAAGTGCCAAACTGCTGCCCGAAACAAAGGCTGAACAGGAAGGTTTAGTTGACAGGGAGCAGCTTTTGGATATCTCTGGCCGTGGCAGAAAAGAGCAGATGGCCCTTGCAAAAAAATTTAAAATTAAGGACTACCCTTCCCCTGCCGGCGGATGTCTGCTTACAGACAAAGGATTTTCCCAGCGTTTAAGAGACCTGCTCTATGTCCAGAAAACCGAAGATCCGACTCAGCTCCGTCTTCTCAAATACGGCAGGCACTTCCGTTTGGATGAGCAGACCAAGCTTGTGGTAGGAAGAAACAGAGGCGAAAATAAAAGAATCATGAATCTTTATGACCCTGCCTGCCACATCCGCCTTCGCCATGCAGAAATGTCCGGCCCTGATGCACTGGTATACGGGCCTGCTTCAGAATCGGCCCTTGAGACTGCGGCAAGAATAACAGCAGGTTACACAAAGGCTAAACCAGGAGAAACATCTTTAGTCAGAATATTTGAAAAGGAAGAAACTCGGGAGATAGAAATTATTACACCCAAGTCAGGAGAATTTCATAATCTGTTGATCCAAACCCCAACTTGAACTAAAAGTTTTTATTGACGGCAAAAAATCCCAGGCGACATGGATATCTTTGATGTCGCTTGGGCTATTTAATGAAGATATCAAAATTGTTTTTCATTTAAGAGCCAATGATTTTGTAAGGTTCTGACTCCCATTCTATAATTTGAGCTTGTATCCTTTCATCAAGCTCATCAAATCGCTCCGCTCTATTGGTATTTTTTTTAAAACCTGTCCACCAATTTACCAGTTCCACCGGCCCCATGTATTTTCTTGCTTTCATCAAAGCTGTTGTTTTGATGCGATTGATTCGGTCATGTAATTCTATGGACATTTTTGCCTCCCGTCTGCTCGAAACGAAGAAGATATAAGGAAAGAACAAGTACAGAAAAACCAAGTACCAATTGTACCTAAAAAAGAATATAACAATGTAGTTTCAAAATAACAACGTCATTTAGCATACTCCGGCCAAAAAATTTAGCTTAAACCAGTTATTGGTATCAGATTGAATTGAACAATTTTATATTGACTTCTTCAGCAGAATAGCATTTCAATACTTATACACTTTTTTTATTTCATAATATCTATATTTGGAACATTCCCATGAAGTCGCTTTATGGCATTATCTATATTGGCTTCGTCCTTTTCATGACACCGTTTGTGGCATTGTCTCAAGATATTTCTGTGCTTACGACAACCTGGACACCCTATGCATATGAAGAAAATGGAAAGATTACAGGGCTGAGCACCGAGATTGTTCAAGCCATTTTAAAAAAGGCCGGTTTAAATGGTAACATCCAGCTTTACCCTTGGAACCGTGCAATCGTTATGACTAAAACCCATAAAAATATTTTGATTTACCCTTTGATGCGAATCAAACAAAGAGAATTCAACTTTATTTGGGTTGCCCCTATATTCAATGCAAAACTTTCATTGTTTAAGTTAAAGAAAAACAAAGAGATTATTGTCAGCAAGCTGGAGGATGCTAAAAATCATACTATCGGAGTGCTCAAGGGAGCAGCAATGCATCAGTTTTTAAATTCCAAAGGCTTCGAGGATAACAAACAGCTTCAAATTTTCTACAGCAATCAAAAAAGTATTGAATTATTATTCCGGGAGCGACTTGATATGATCGCAGACAATCCCTTGGTTGTATCCTACGAAATAAAACAACTGAACCGCTCCAATATCAAGGATGTTACGTTTTCAATGGATCTTGTGGAAGAGATAGTCCCACTTACCCAGAGCAATGCATATATGGCTTTTGGTAAAGACTGTTCACCTGAATATGTTGTCCGGCTGCGAAAAGCTTGGGAAGAACTGGAAGCTCAAGGTGCCTTTAAATCAATATTTGACCGGTACAGGTAAATATAAAACCTAATTTAACTCACAGAGACGTTGCGCTTAACCGTGTTGCATAACTCAGTTTTGACGATTTATCCCTGTATCGTCTGCTTGGCTTTAAGCTGGCCACATGCGGCTGATATGTCATCCCCTTTACTTTTTCTCACAATGGCCGTCATATTGCTGTCCAAAAGAATCTTTAAAAAGGTATTAATCCGTTCCTTTGAAGGCCTTTTGAAGGGTGCCCCCGGATGCTCGTTAAAGGGAATCAGGTTAACCTTGGCACGGATGGGGGAAAGCATCTTGACTAACCTTTTGGCGTTTTCATCAGTATCGTTGACGCCTGACATCAGGATGTACTCAAATGTGATCTTGTTTCTGGGCTTCATGGTAAATTTTTTACAGGCATCCAAAACAGCTTCCATGGAATATTTTTTATTTATGGGCATCAGTTTGGTCCGGGTTTCATCATCCGTGGCATTAAGGGAGATAGCAAGGTTTACTTCGCTATCCTGGCCCAGTTGAATGATTTTAGGTACCAGCCCGGATGTAGATACCGTCACCCGTCTCGTGGCAAACTTCATCCCATAATCTGTATCTAAAATCACCTTCAAGGAACGAAGCAGGTTGTCATAATTGGCCAAAGGCTCTCCCATACCCATGAAAACAATATTTGACAGTTTTAACGGCTCCAGCCCTTTGTCCATGACATAACGTCTTGCATCCCTGACCTGGCCTACGATCTCCCCCATTGTCAGGTTCCTTTTGATACCGTTTTTTGCAGTCAGACAAAACTTGCAGTCCATGGCACATCCAACCTGAGAAGATACACATAAAGTAAAATGGTCTTT